>CAZPUI010000320.1:0-6248 GCA_964589695.1 uncultured Solibacteraceae bacterium
GTGGTGGCGTGGGACATTTGGCCCCAGGGGAAGACAGTGCCCATGACCCAGGGGGAGGCCGGGGTGGAGGCCTGCCAGGAGTTGTACTGGGCCGAGGGAATGACGGGTGGGTTGGCGGACCGCAGGAGATTGGCCGTGTGGCCCCCGGCGGTGCTGCTGCACTTCTGGGTGTTGCTCTCGTACTTGAGCTTGTAGTCCACCTCCGTGCTCTTGCCCACGTTCAGCAGGAAGTCCCCGAACCCATCGACCACGAGGGGGGCGATGTTCCCCTCCATGTGGGCCGCGGAACTGGACACGAAGTTGCGATTGGAATCGAACTTCCACCAGGTGGCCCGCTTGAAGTTGGGATCCACGGGCCGGTATTCGCTGCCCGGCAGGTAGGCCTCGGCCCAGACATGGAAGGAGCCGGGCCAACCCGCGCCGCCCTGGGTGTACTGACCCCGGGTGGGGATGCCCATGGCCCGCATGAGGGCCGCGGTGTTGGTGCCGTAGTTGAAGCACTGGCCGGTGTTGAAGGTGTAGCCGTTGGCCTTGGTGAGCTGGTCCTTCCACCCCAGGCCCAGGGCCGCCTTTTCGGCGGTGACCACATCCAGCTCCTTGGCGGTCTTGGTGCCGCTGGGGGAGACGATGGAGGTCTTCAGCACGTTGTCGAAGGTGTTGGTGGTGCCGTTGGCCACTGAGGCATAGCCTTCACCGCTGCCCCAATAGATACGCTGGCCCATGACCTGGTAGGCGTGAAGGGCGGCCCTGAAGGGGGTGGTGGTCTGGGCGCCGTGGATGCTCAGGGCCATCTCCACCATGCGCTGGCCGAAGATGCCCCCATTCCGACCCGCACTGCTGTTCAGGTCACCCCGGTACCCGTAGAGCCAGGAATCCCCGGGATAGGCCCCTTCCAGGACCCAGTTCAGGTGCTCCTGGTTGTCCGCCAGGGCGACCCCGTCCACATCGTTGTAACCCCAGGACTTCATCTCCTGGTCCGTGAGCCCCGAGGGGAGCTGGAAGGCCACGTACACCGTGCAGTAGTTCCCGGCGGTGCTGCCGAGCTGGACCTGGTAGTCGCCCACCGGCGCATCCGCCGGGATCTGCAGGGCGAAGGCCTTGCGGGTGCTGTCGAAGCTGGCGGACCAGGCGGCCGTGGCCCGGGCCTGACCAGGGTTCGCGGGGGCGTACACCGTCACGGGGGTGGAGGCCCCCAGGCTGGCGTTGGCCTCGTCGGTCACGTAGACCGTGGTACCCCGCCGCACCACGGCGGCATTCTTCACATTGTCCGCCCCGGCCGCTGCATCCGTGATGCCATCCCAGGGACCGGACTTGCCGTTCTCCCAGCACTTGTAGAGCCGGGTCTGGTAGGCGGCGTCGTAGAGCACCACCACCTGGGTGCCATCGTCGCCACTGGCGGCGAAGGCCGGGGGCTCGGCTTCCTGCGCCGACGGGTCCAGGGCCGGCCCCTGAACCACCCGACGGCGCACCAGGTCCAGGGTGGTGTCCCGATCGAAGGTCGTGGCATAGACGTTCCGGGGATTCAGCACCTCATCGTCCCGCACCTGCCGGGTGTTCCCATCCGCAAAGATGCGGTAGAAGTCCCCCACGGGGCCCGTGAAGCCCAGGGTGCGGAATTCGCCGAGGGTCATGCCCTGGACGCTGGCGGGGATGGCGAACATGCGGTGCTTCCGGCCCTCGAAGCGCAGGGCCTGGGGACTGACCCGGCCCACCATCACCAGTCGATCACCCTTGGCACCCAGGATCCGGACCACGGTGCCGGCTTCCACCGGGGCGCTGGGGTCCAGGACGGCGCCGGTGGTGGCATCCACCACCGCCTCGTAGCCCTCCAGGGAAGCCAGGGCATCCTCCAGGCGCTCCACCCGCACGGAGAAGGCCACCAGGCCCTCCGCGGGCACGGACATGCGGGCCACGAAATGCCGACCTGCCGCGGAATCCAGGCGGTAGAGGTAGGAGTCCTCGTCCCCGGGGTCATCCGCCAGATGGGACTGGGAAGGGGCAAGGGTGTCCCGCAGTTCGAAGGCGAGGGGCTCTCCCTCCACGAGACGGGCCCGGTAGACCCGCACGGCCCCCAGCCGCGCCTGGCTGGAGAATGCCACCTGGAGGCTCCCCCGCATCTGGCGCACCCGCAGTTGGGGCTCCTGATCCTGATCGATGCGAACCGCATCCCTGTCGGCGGAGGTGTGGGGCTGGGCGGCTCCCAGGGAGCCGAGGGCCAGCAACACGGATACTGCTGGAAGTGCTAAAGTCTGGATTTTTGACTTTAGGATCGTGGGAGTCATGGTTTCTCCATGGAATGGGAGAACGCACGTTCCGTGCGTGCTCGGTTAAAAACGCAATTTATTTGGACAAGGCCAATCCTGGACGGGTTTTCCGTCCTGGCTAGATCTTCAAACTTCATTGCAGCCCCACGAATTCGGGGCCTGGGTTGACATCGGATTTCCAAAGGAAATTTCAGTAGGCTAAAAATCCACTTTTCCCTATGCTGCGTCGAGGTCCAGTTCTGGAATCGGGATGGGTCCAGACCTCCCCCCTCGCGCCCCCATCCCCCTGGAGCCACAGGACACGAACCCATCGGATCCAGAGGGTTGCAAAATTCCGCGCAAGGTTTTTACTTTCCTGGTTTCCCACCGATCCCCCGATGCCCATGGACACCCCCCACGGCTTTCCCTACCAGCTCACCCAGTTCCCCCTGGACCGCTTCCAGATGGTGGAACTCCTGGGACGGGGTGGCATGGGGCGCGTCTACAAGGCCCGAGACCGGCACCTGAACCGCATGGTGGCCCTCAAGGTGGTGGTGGACCCCGAGGTGCCCCTGGCGGTGACGGGCCTCCTGGCGGAGGCCCAGTACCTCGCCGCCCTGGACCACCCCCATGTGGTGAAGGTCCACGAGGTGGGGATCTGGGAGGGGAGCGTCTGCCTGGTCATGCAGTTCGTCCAGGGCACCACCCTGGACCGGGCCACCCAGGGTCTGGGCCTGCGGACCAGCCTGCGGCTCCTGGCCCAGGCGGCCCATGGCGTTCATGCCGCCCACCTCCAGGGCTTCCTGCACCGGGACCTGAAGCCCCAGAACATCCTGGTGGAGGAACGGGAACTGGGGGAATTCTCCGCCTACGTCATGGACTTCGGCCTGGCACGCCGCCAATCCGCTGAGAGCTGCGCCTTTTCCGGCCGCATCGCCGGGACACCCCACTACATGTCCCCCGAGCAGGCGGCAGGGGGCTACCTCCTGGATGTGCGGGGGGATGTCTACGGCCTGGGCGCCACCCTCTACTACCTCCTGGCGGGCCACGCCCCCTTTGCGGAACGGAAACCCCCGGAGCCTCCACCCTCGAAAGGCGCCACGGAAGAAGATCCTTCCACCCGGCGGGAAGCCTTCCTTCCGTCCATGCCCGAGGAGGCCCTGGAGCCCAGGGCCCCCGTGGACCCGGAGGCTCCCCACGCCCTGGCGGTGCTCCATCGGGTCCTGGAGGAGGAGCCGCACCCCCTCAGGCTCCTGGTGCCCTCCCTTCCCCTGGACCTGGACACCATCGTCACCAAGGCCATGGAAAAACAACCCCACCTGCGCTACCCCACGGCGGAGGCCCTGGCCCAGGATCTGGAGCGTTTCCTGGCGGGGGAGCCCATCCAGGCCCGTCGGCCCTCACCGGTCCGAAGGCTCCAGACCTGGGTGCGCCACCATCCCACCTGGAGCGTGGCCCTGGCCCTGGGGATGACCTTGAGCCTGGTGGGGGGCGGGGTGGCGGTGTGGGCCGCCCGTCGGGCCCGGGCCCGGGTGGACCTCGCCGCCCGCTTCGACGGACATGCGCGGGAGATGGCCTACCGGATCCGCCTCTCCGCCCTCAGCCCCCTCCACGACCGCACCCCGGAACTCCAGTGGTTGCGACAGCGGGCGAAGGAACTGGCGGAGGAGGCGCGCCGGGCAGGAGCCATGGCCGAGGGGCCAATGGCCTTCGTCCAGGGGCAGGCGCTGACCCTGGAGGGACGCAGGCCCCAGGCGCTGTTCCACCTCCGCCGGGCCTGGGACCTGGGCCATCGGAGTCCCGCCCTGGCAGAGGCCCTGGGCACGGCCCTGCTCCTGGCATCCTTGGACGAGGTGAAGGAGCTCACGCTCGCGGGCAGGCTCACCCCGGCCCTGGCACGGGACCTGGCTCGCACCCACCAGGACCCGGCCCTGGCGGTGTTCCGCACCGCCCGCGACACCAGTCCCCTGCGCACCCTGGTTTCGGGCTGGATCGACTTCCTGGAGCGCCGGGATACGACCGCGCTCCAGGCCGCCGCGGCCTCCCCCCAGGAGGTTCCCGGGGTCTCCGGACCGCGTCGGCTGAACCACCTGGTCCCCCCCCCGGCCCCCCCCCGCCTCGAGCTGGAGGCCCCCGCCTTCGAGGACCACTGCGCCCGGGCCTGGGAGGCCCTGGAGCAGGCCCTGGCCCGGGCCCACGCCGACCCCGAGCTCTGGGTGACCCAGGGCGAGTGGATCATCACCGAGACCTTCCAGCGGACACGCCGGGGCGCGCCTCCCAGTGGGCGATCGTATCCGGAGGCCATCGCCGCCTGCACCCAGGCCCTGCGCATCGACCCGCACCACGTGCCAGCCCTCCTGGCCCGTTCCCAGGGCTGGCATCAGCTCGCCTGGCAGGCCTACGACGAGGATCCTGTGGATGGTGCCCCGGGAATTTCCCTGGTTCAGGTGGCCCAGAATGCCCTGGACGATGCCCGCAGGGCCTATGCCATCGACCCCGAGCAGCTGGACTGCACCCGGGTCCTAGGCTGGGCCCTGGTGGCCAAGGCCCTGGGGGAGGAACGCCATGCCCGCCCCATGCGCCCCCCGCTGGAGGAGGCCCTGGCCCTGGCGGCCCAGGGGCTGCAGCGGGACCCCCACCACTTGCGTCTGCTGAACCTGGACAACAACATCCGCTGGCACCTGGCCCGCGCCCGCATCGCCGCAGGGGAGGATCCAAGCCCGGAGGTGCGGGAGGCCATCCACCGGCTCGAGGCGCGCATGGTGCACTTCCCCGAGGCCCCGGAGGTTCGGTACCAGTGCGCCCTCCACCTCCAGCGGCTGGCCAACCTGGACTTTCGCCGGGGGGATGGGCCCGGGGCCCTGGCCCAGGTGGCCCGGGCCCGGGAGGTGCTCCAGGGCGTGTTCGAGATCTCGCCGGACCTGCGCTACTTCCACGGGGCCCTGGCCCAGGTCTGGATGCTGGAAGGAAAGCTCCGGGGCCTCCAAGGGGAGAACCCCCGAGCCTGCTTCCAGGCGGCGGAGGTCGAGCTCCGACAGGCCCAGGAAGGCTCGCCCATGTCCCAGGCCGAGGTTCACGTGGAACTCGCCCTCGCCCGGGCCCAGCTGGACCTGGAGGAGGGTCATCCCACGGCCATGGCCCCGGCCCGGGCACTCCTGAAGACCCTGGGGGCCCGCACTTCCCTGGGGATCTCCGGCCGGGCGGCGCTCTTGAGGCTGGAGGCCCTGGCGGCACGCCGCGCCGGCCGGGACTTCCGCCCCCTCCTGGCCCAGGCCCGGGCCCTCCTCCGACCCCGCCTGGGCCCCACCCTGGAACGGTCCGACGCCTACGACTGGGGTCTCCTGGGGGCCCTGGAACTCCTGGGGGGCCAGGCCTCCGGCCGGGAGCGATTGAAGGCCGCCCTCGCCCGGGAACCCCGGCTGGGCTGGGATTTTTCATTTGAGAAAAAAATGTGAAAACCATTGCAACATTCGCCTTTTCAAGACTTTAAACACGGAGAACACGGAGGAAACAGAGCATGCACGGAGACATCATGGCAAGCGCCAGAGAGTTCCCCGACCAGCAGCACAGGACGCAATGACTTGTCATGACAAGCCCGCGCCAAGGCTTCCCGGCCTGCCCGCTTGCGCGGGGCGTGCGGCAAGGAAGCCGGGTTCTGAGACATCCCAATTCTTTTCTCCGTGTCCATCTCCGTGTCCTCCGTGTTCTCCGTGTTGAAACTTCTTTTTCCCCAGCAAATAGATGAAGGTTGGTAGGAGGCTCTGACCATGCTCACCTGGCGCCTGGCCCTGGACCTGGAGGCCCACCCGGACCTTCCGAAGTTCCTCCAGGTGGCCCATGCCCTCCGGGAGGCCATCCAGGAGGGTCGCCTCAAGCCCGGCGAAGCGCTTCCGGGTAGCCACAGCCTGGGGGAGGAACTGGGCCTGAGCCGCAACACCGTGCTCGGGGCCTACCAGGCACTGCAGGCCGAGGGCTGGATCGTGACCCATGCCGCCGGCCGCACCC
>CAZPUI010000321.1:0-6241 GCA_964589695.1 uncultured Solibacteraceae bacterium
CCCCTGGCCTTTCTCGGCGGTCGTGGTGCGCTATGGCACGCCCTTTCAGGTGCACCCCCGGGAGTCCGAGGAAGAACACCGGCAGACGCTCCAGACGGTGCTCGATGGATTCGAATCCTGGGCGGAGGGGCTGCGCCGTGGCTGACCTGGCGGTGGTTTCGCTGTCTGGAGGCTTGGACTCCTGCGTCACGGCCGCGGTGGCCCTGTCCGAGGGATTCGAGCTGGCGGTGCTGCACGCGGATTATGGCCAGAGGACGGAGGGGCGGGAGCGAAGGGCCTTTACTGACATCGCCCATGCCCTGGAAGTTCCCCCTGAACGACGCCTGGTGGTACCCCTGCGGAGCCTGTCCCTCATCGGTGGTTCTGCCCTTACGGATGGATCCATGGCACTCCCCGAAGGGGACCTCACCCGAGAGGGTGTACCGACGAGTTATGTCCCCTTCCGTAACGCGCATCTCCTCGCGTCCTGTGTGAGTTGGGCAGAGGTTCTTGGTGCCCGGGCCATCTATGTGGGATTCGTGGAGGAGGATTCCAGCGGCTACCCGGACTGCCGGGAGGAATTCCTGAAGGCCTTCGAAGTGGCCGCCAACCTGGGGACCAAACCCGACACCCATTTGTCCTTCCGTGCACCCCTCCTGCATTTGAACAAGGCGCAGATCGTGCAATTGGGTCTGGCGCTCAAGGCCCCCCTCCACCTGACGTGGTCCTGTTACCAGGGGGAGGCTCAGGCTTGTGGCCGCTGCGACAGCTGCCTGCTGCGCCTTCGGGGCTTCCGGCAAGCGGGTGTGCCCGATCCCCTCCCCTACGATTGATTGCACGGAGCAGCCATGGTGCGCACCAAGACCCCGCCGGAACCCACCCTCAAAGCCTTGCCCCGTCGCAAGGTGACCCAGCCCAGCCGCGACCTTGAGACCTTTCAGAGTCCCCGTCCCGGGCGCCCCTTCGAGATCCGGTTCGAGACCGAAGAATTTACGTGTCTGTGTCCCATGACCGGGCAGCCGGATTTTGCCCATCTGACCATCAGCTACATGCCGGACCAACTCTGTGTGGAGTCCAAGAGCCTCAAACTCTACCTGTGGAGCTACCGCGACCTGGGGGCTTTCCATGAGGCCGTCACCAATCAGATCCTGGATGATCTGGTGGCCGCCCTGGCCCCCACCTGGATGCGCATTGAAGGGGATTTCCTGATCCGGGGTGGCATCCGAACCGTGGTGGTGGCCGAGCATGGGGCCCGACCCCGTTGAAGGTGATCGTGGCCCTGGGCTCCAACCTGGGGGATCGCAGGGCCCATCTGGAGGCTGGCTTGGTAGCCCTGCGGGAACTGGGCCGTGTATGCGCCTCCCCCCTGGTTATGGAGACGCCCGATGAGGCAGGGCTGGGGCCGCCCTACCTGAACACGGTGGCCCAGGTGGACACCGACGAGGAGGACCCCCGGCGCTTGCTGGAGCATCTGCTGCGGTACGAATTGCGCCTAGGTCGTGATCGCAAGGCAGGTCGGAATGCGCCCCGAACCCTGGACCTCGATCTGATCGAAGCTTCTGGGACGGTTGGCCACTGGCGCTGGCCTGCCCCCCAGGACCTGCTGGTGGTGGGGGCCGAGCTGGAGCTGCACTTGCCTCACCCCAGGGCGAGGCAGCGCCCCTTCGTCCTCGAACCCTGGAAAGCCTTGGTCGAGCCAGCCTGAATTCGGCGGGCGGGAGCCGTCCCGCCCGCCGAATAATCCCCTACTTGGTCCAGCGCTCACACCAACCCATGACGGTCTCGTACCAGTACTTGCTGTTGGCAGGTTTGGCCACGAAGTGGCCTTCATCCGGGAAGAGCAGCATCTCGCTGGGGATGCCCCGGAGCTGGTGGACATTGAAGAGCTGGAGTGCGTCGGTGTAGACCACGCGGTAGTCGAGTTCTCCATGGATCACGAGCATGGGTTTCTTGAACTTGGCATAGGCATTGTGTGGGCTGTGCTTCTCCCACAGGGCCTTGGTGGCGGGACTGTCCCAGGGGAAGCCATTGAACTCCCACTTGGGAAACCACATCTCTTCGGTGGCGAGTTGCATGGACAGGGTATTGAAGATGCCCGCGTGGCTCACAAAGGCTGCAAAGCGGTCGGGATGGTGTCCGGCGAGCCAGTTCACCGCGTACCCGCCGTAACTCCCACCGCAGCCCACCACCCGCTTGGGATCGGCATTTGGGTATTTCTTCAGTGCTGCGTCAAGGAGCTTGAGCATATCGCCGATGGGGCGGCCCCCCCAATCGCCACAAACCTCATCCGTCAACTTCTGACCGAATCCCGTGCTGCCACGGGGGTTGGGGGCCACCACCAGGAAACCTCGTCCGGCCCAGCTCTGGAGGTTCCAGCGTACATGCCACTGATCCGCGTTCACGCCCTGGGGGCCCCCATGGATGACGAGGGCCACAGGGTATCGCTTGGCGGGATCCCATCCCACGGGCTTGATGACCAGGGCGTGGATATCAGGCACAGACCCATCCTTGCTGGGCACGCCTTTGGTCCAGAGATCCTCACCCCGATTCAACTTCAGCTCCTCCGCCAGGGCCAGGTTGTGGCTCGTGGCGCGGCTGGCCTTTCCGGTGCGAAGGTCGATCTCAAAGAGATCTACCGGGGTGGCACTGTTGTTGATCTGGGCCAGGGCCTTGGAACCGCCTGGATAGAGTGCGAATGCGTCCACATGGAGGCGCTCGGTGAGCTTGACTGGAGATTTGCCAGGATCCCAGCGCCAAAGGGGCTTCTGGGCCTTGTCCTCGGCCTTGAAGACGATGCCGCCTCCCTCCCACGCAAACCCGTCCACCCTTCGGTCAAAGGAGGCGGTGGGATGGATCAACTTCTTGGTGGCCCGGTCCAGGATGGCCAGCTCCCATTTGTCCGCCTCATAACCTGGGCGTCGTTGGGTTCGCCAGGCCAGGAACTTGCCGTCGGGGCTGTAGCGCGGGGTGTTGTCCATGGCGGGATTGGTGGTGAGCTTGGTGAGGGGGCCACCGCCAAGGGAGACCTCGTAGATCTCGCCATTGGTGCTCACGGCTTTGGCGGCTTCGGGATGACTGCCAAAGGCAATGCGTTCTCCATCCGGGGCCCAGTCAAAACCATCGCCCTCGGCCGTACCTCCGAAATCCGGAACGTCCTGGGCCAGACCGGCCGTCAGGTCCCGGGGAGGCTCGCTGCCATCCACCTTGACCACGAAGAGATGGGAGTACTGCTTGGGGTCACGGTACGACTGGAGATGGCGGTACATGAGCGACTTGATGTGACGGCCGCTCATCTTGCGTTCTGCCTCGGCCTTGAGGTGGGCCGCATGCTCCGCTTCTACCCCCGAGAGGACGGTGGTGCTCAGGAAGGCCAGGGTGTTTCCATCGGGACTCCAAACTTGGTTGGAGGCGCCGCCACTCATCTGGGTGAGCTGGCGCTTGGCTCCCGAGGCGAGGTCCAGGATCCAGATTTGACCACCAGCCTGGTACGCCAGGCGTTTGCCATCCGGACTGAACCTGGGGCGACTCTGGTTTCCGGGGCCAAAGTCCAGTTCCCGAGGTTCACTACCCGCGGCCTTCAGCCAAATTTTGGTGCTGATTTTGTTGGCGATGGGGTCCGCAAAGGCGACCTGGTAGGCCAGGGTGCCGGTGGCGGACACCTGGGGATCGGCGACCCGCTTGACTTTGAAGAGATCGTCCACCTGGAGAGGTCGCTGGGCGAGGATCGCCAGGCCCGTCAAGGCTGGAATGAGATAACGCATGTGCATGCTGCCTCCGTGCGGTAATGGGCTGCTTCAGGGGGTGATCACCATGCCAGGTTTGGAGGATGAGGCACGGGTGGCGGCGATCTTCTTGGCCAGGATTCGCTCCGCTTCGGGGAGCATCTCAAGGGCTTTCTTGATTTGGGCGTCCCGCTCATTGAGGTAGCGGGACCCGGCCTCCGTGCCGTGGAGCAGGGAATTGAGTTCGTAGGCGATCTGGTCCCTCATGTCCCTTTGGTTGGTGGCGTCACTCCACTCGGCATCACTGAATGGGATTCGCTGCTCCTTCAGAAAGCTTCGGAATCGCTCCATCTGGGTGTCGGTCACGGTGCCACCTTGGGGGATGCCGTCGCGGCCCTTCTCGAGGAGGGCGAACCGGAAAAAGACACCAATGCGAAAGAGGCGCGTGACCGGAGAAGAAAGGCGCTCGGCATCGACCCTGATATCCGGAGTGATGCCACCGCCGCCATAGACCGTGCGCCCCAGACTCGTGGTGTAGGCCGGGCCTCGACTTTCCGTTTTTTCCTGGGAGTCGTCCACCAGCAGGTAGTCGTCCAATCCATGCTGGTAGTCACGCTGAATGCAGCGCCCCGAGGGCGTGTAGTAGCGTGCGGTGGTGAGGAATAGGCCTCGCGACCGACCAATCATGATGGAGGACTGCACCAGCCCTTTGCCCCAGGATGTGGTTCCCAGCACAAGACCCCGATCGTTGTCTTGGACGGCGCCTGCCACGATCTCCGAAGCGGATGCGCTGCTCCGATTGATGAGCACCACCAAAGGGAAGGGGTCGAGGGCCTTGTCCTTGGGGGTGCGATATTCCTGGGCGTCCCTTCCGTCTCGACCCTTTTGGGAGACGATCAACTCGTTCGGACCCAGAAGCAGGCGGGACATGTGGATGGAACCATCCATGATTCCCCCAGGGTTGTACCTAAGGTCCAGGATGAGGGACTTCATCCCCTGTCCCTTGAGCTTCTCGAGGGCCTTTTGGAATTCTCGGCCCGTGTTTTCTGCAAATTCCTTCACATTGATGATGCCGACGGTGGGTGTAAGCATGAAAGAATAGTTGATGCTATTGGAAGGGACTTCTGCGCGGTTGATTTTGAAATGCAAAAGGTTCTCTTGTCCCACCCGCTGCACACCCACTTCCACGGGTGTGCCCTTCTCTCCACGCAGTTTTTGAACAACTTGGTTGTTGTTCCACCCCTCGGTGCTTTTCCCATCGACTTCCTTGATGTAGTCCCCGGGTGCCAGACCGACTCGCTCCGCAGGGGCTCCAGGCACAAGGGCCATGATCACCACGCCATCGGGTCGTTGCTGGATGCTGGCCCCGATGCCGAAGAAGGTTCCAACCTGGTCCTCCCGCATCCGCCGGAACTCTTCCTCGGAAAAGAACGAAGAGTGGGGGTCGAGGGTCTGGAGCATGCCCTGAATGGTCGCCTGGGAGGATTGCTTGGGGGCCGGTGGGTCCAGGGCGCGCTTCTGGATCACGGTGATGACTTCAGCGAGGGTATCCAGGTTCCGCTGCCGGGCCCTTTCTTCGCTGGCAAAACCCGCAATGGGGGCATAGATACCTGCCGTGCCCAGGATGGTGATCCAGATCCATTGTCGTCCAAGCCATTGGGCCATGCTTTTCCTCGCTATGGTGGGGTAGTTCGTGCTCACGCCTGGTTTCCGAAGGAGGCCAGGATCTGGTCGGCGCGGAAGGCCATGCGATGGCGACGGGAGCGTTCGGCCAGCACGATGGATTCAAGGGAGCGGTAGGCGGAATCCAAATCGTCATTGATGACAAAATGATCGTAATTATTCATCTGGCTCATTTCGTGAAAAGCATGGGCCATTCTGGATTCCAATTGCTCCCTGGACTCCGTGCCCCGGCCAAGGAGGCGCTTCGCAAGCTCTTCCGCACTGGGAGGCAGGAGAAAAATCATGATTGCTTCTGGAATGGCACGCTTCACGTTCAGGGCCCCCACGGTTTCGATATCCAGGAGCACATCAAGACCTTTTGCGAGCTGCTGAGCCACCCACGTGCGTCCTGTGCCGTAGCGGTGCTGGTAGACGCGGACCCATTCCAGCAGGCCATCCTCCTGCTCCATCCGATCGAAGGTGGCATCGTCCACAAAATGGTAGTCCCGTCCTTCGACCTCACCCGAGCGGGGGGCTCGCGTGGTGTAGGACACGGAAAAGATCAGTCCGTCGAGGTGTTGGATGAGCCTGCGGGCGAGGGTGGACTTGCCTGCGCCCGACGGAGCAGAAAGGACAAAGACACTGCCAGGGTGCTCAATCATCCAAACCTCGTGCAGGCATCTTAGCGGACTTGTTCATCCGGGCAGGAGCGCTTATCCTCATGGTCCCCTTCATTCGGACTCGAGGGAATGAATGATCGGGATCGCGACGCAGACCGGGGGTGACAGGTCTCGACAGGTTGACGTCGGGGTGTGAGGCGCAGGCCGGGGTTGGTCGGTTGGCCCCGTTATCAAGCCGATCAAAACAAAACTGCCAAC
>CAZPUI010000322.1:0-6232 GCA_964589695.1 uncultured Solibacteraceae bacterium
AACGCCACCCGTCCCCTCAGCATCACTTGGAAGGGTATGTCTCAGCCCATCGAGCGTCTGACCCCTGGCAAGCGGATCAACCGTGCTTCCGACGATGCCGCCGGTTTGGGCATCAGCAACCGTTTGGGGGCCGATGTTCGCATCGCCACCCAGGCGCGACGCAATGCCAACGACGGTGTCTCCTATCTGCAGGTCGCTGACGGTGTGCTGGATGAGGTCAGCACCCTTCTGACCCGCGCAGCGGAACTGGCGGAGCAGGCCAAGACCGGGACCATCTCCAACACGAACCGGACGTCCATCGACGCCGAGTTCCAGAACATCATCAAGACCATCAGCGACATCGGCCAGAGCACCAGCTTCAACGGTGCCACGGTGTTCAGCAGCGGTTCCACCTCCATCTCCGTGGGCGGATACTCAGCCGTGTCCTTCACGGTGGGCACCATCAGCTCCAGCAGCACGGCCGCCCTCGGGCTCACCGCCGGCACCAACAGCCTGACGAACACCACCAGCGCCGGCACGGCTTCCACCGCCATTGCCTCCGCCCTGGAATCCGTCAGCAACCTGCGCGCCACCCTCGGGTCCTACATGCAGCAGCTGGGATCCGTGTCCAACGTGCTGGGCATCCAGGCTGAGAACATCACGGCGGCCTTCAGCGCCATCCGCGATGCCAACCTCGCAGACGAAGTGGTGAACCTCACCAAGTTCCAGATCCTCGGCCAGTCCGGCACCAACGCCCTGAGCCAGTCCAACCAGGCGCAGCAGCAGCTCCTGGGACTCCTCAGGTAGCATGAGGTCGCTCGGGTCGGTTTCCACGGGGGAGGGCGTTGAGCCCTCCCCCAGGGCCTAGGGACCTAAGGAGGTCGCCATGTCTGATCCAATCTCTCCGAAGGGGAGCCCGGGTCAGCCTCAACCGGTGATTCAGACCATTCCGGGTGGGCACCCGAGCCCCAGTGGGCAGGCCAGTGGCCCGTCCGAAGTTCAGGGTCGCCCGCAGACTGATGCGGTACAACCTCAGAAGACGGCCGTCGAGGCCATCCTGCTCGAACTGACGCAGGAATCCAAGAATCCCAAGGCTGCGGCCAAGCCTCCCACCCTGGAGGAATCCGCGCAGTCCTTTGAGGATTTTCTCAAGAGCCTTCCCAACAACCTCGAGCTCAAGGCCGACAAGGAAAGTGGCTACACGATCTACAAGATCGTCAATCCCCTCACACGGGAGGTCATTCGCCAGTATCCGCCCGACCAGATGATTGAGATGGCCAAGCGCATCAAGGAACAGCTGAGCAAGGGCGACGCTGGCATCCTTCTTGATGAAAAATCGTAATCGGGCAACAAACGCCGTGCGCCCGGGAGGGTTCCCATGGCCTCATCAGTGAACTTCAGTGGGCTGTCCACCAGCCTTCCTACGGAACAGATGATCCAGGCGATCCTCGACCAGGAGGGTCTGCCGCTTCAGCGCATGCAGGCCAAGCAGGCCTTCAATACCAAGCGCATGTCGCAGTTGCGGTCCATCAACAGCGCGATGCTGGCCTTCAACACCACCGTGGCCACCCTGGCGAACAGCAGTTTCGCCTCGCGCAGTGTGACCAATTCGGACTCCAACAACTCCTACGTTTCAGCGACCGCCTCCCAGGCGGCTTCTGGCACGTACGAGGTTGCCATCACCAACATCGCCTCCAAGGCGCGCCTCGACAACGCCTCCTTCGCCCTGAGCGATGCCACCACGGCCAAGGTCTTCGACACCACTGCGAACAATTCCGCGACGTTCGCGGTCAAGGGCACGGACGGACTGCTCAAGACCTTCACGGTGGGGACCTCGAACAACACCCTCAACGGGCTTCGGGATGCCATCAACGCCAGCGGCGCGGGCATCACGGCCACGGTCATCAATTCGGGATCAGGGGCCACGCCCTACCGACTCATCCTGACCGCCAATGACACGGGTACGGGCAGCACCAGCGGTGATCTCTCCATCACCCAGATCCATGGGGGCACCAACACCCTTGGAATCGCGCAGTCCTCGGCCCTGGGATTCGATGCGGCGGATCAGACCAGCAAGCTCTTTGATGATTCCGTGAACCCCACCGCCTCCTTCGCGGTGAAGGGCGCGGATGGCGTGGTGAAGACCTTTTCACTCCAAGGGGAGAGCAACAGCCTCACGGGTTTGCAAAGCGCCCTCAACGCCAGCGGTGCCGATGTGGTGGCCAGCATTGCCAGTACGGGGGATGTGGCCAATCCTTACCGCCTTGTCCTGACCCCCAAGAACAAGGTGGATTCCACCGGGAAGGAAATCACCCTGGCCCAGACGGGTGGGGAGACCAACACCCTGGGCATCGCCACGGGCACCGAGAGCGGCGGGGTGATTACGGGAGGCAGCTCCGCCACCTTCACGGATGGCACCGTCACAAGCTCCGATCCTCTGCTCAAGCAGCGTGCTGTCGATGCGGTGTTCAGTGTCAATGGCGTCTCGCTCACGCGAAAGTCCAACTCGGTGAGCGATGTGGTGGAGGGCATGACCCTCACCCTCAAGGCCCCTGACGGTGGGAAGACCTCCACCATCACCGTGTCTTCGGACCGGAGCGCCATCACCGCGGGCATGAACGATGTGGTGACGCGGTTCAACACCATTTTCAAGACCTACAAGGACAATTCGGGCACGGGCGGCACGCTGGCAGGCGATACGGTGGTGCGGGGTCTCATCGAGCGTCTGCGGAGGGAACTGGTGTTTCCGGTGGCGAGTGTGTCCTCGGATGCGTCGGTGCGTTCGGGGGCGGAGGCTGGATTCAAGACCAATCGTGATGGGACCCTCAGCCTCGACACCAGCACCATGAATGCCACCCTGGAACGGGACCCCAAGGCCGTGGAGGCCATGTTCCAAAAGGTATCCACCACCCTGCAGGAAACGGTGTTCGCCATCACCTCCGCCGGGACAGGGGATATCGCACAGATGGTCCGTCGCATGGATACCGAGAACACCACCTTGGCGCGTAACATCCAGACCAATCAGGATCGGCTGGAACGGCGACGAGAAACGCTCAAGCTCCAGTTCGCGAACCTCGAGGCGACGGTCGGAAAAATGCAATCTGCTGGGCAGAGCCTCGCGGGTATACGATAATCACGGTTGTTCGCGAAATGACCGATGGGTAGCCCGGAGGGTGTTTCATGCAGGCATACAGTAGTGGCAATGCTGCAGAAAGGTACCTCATCCAGCGGATCCAGGGTGCAAGTTCTGAGCAGTTGGCCGCCATGCTCCTGGAAGGCGCACAGAGGTTCCTGGCCTTGGCCATCAACGCGATCAAGAGTCGTGATATTCCAGGCAAGGCCCGCTATGTCAACCGGGTGTCGGCCATCATCGAAGAGCTCACCATCTGGCTCAACACCGACGAAGGCGGAGACCTCGTGAACAACCTCCAGAGACTCTATGAGTGGTGGCTGAACGAGCTCTTTGAAGGCAGTCAGGCCAACCAGTCGGATCGTCTGGAGCGGATCTCCCGCCAGATGGGTGAAATCCGGGAAGCCTGGGAGGCCTACCACGTCAAGAAGGTGGGCGGGGGTGCCGAGCCCCGTCCCGCGGCAAGCCTGGACGGCATGCTTGGATGAGTGACGCGGATGTGCTCCGGGTCATCGAGGAGATGGATGTCCTCCTCCAGAGTGAACTGCCCGATCTCGGTCCCCAGGTGCTGGAGGATTGGCAGCTGCGCCTTGAGGCGGCCCTTGCCACCGCGGAGCGGGGGACCGCGTGGCCCCGTATCGTGGAACATGCCCATGCCACGGCCCAGCGGGTCTTTGGTGCCGTGGGTGAACTGGGGCGCCTGAAGGACGAAGTGAAGCGGGAGCTGGACCAGCAGGTGGTGGGGAGTCGGGCTCTGAAGGCCTACCAGCACCAGGGGTAGCAAGTGACAGTTGATGTCGCAATCAGGTGGTTCCGAACACCCGATCCCCTGCATCCCCAAGGCCAGGGACGATGTAGCCCTTCTCGTTGAGCCCTCGGTCCAGGGCCCCGATGACGACGCTGAGATCGGGGTGGTCCTCCTGGAGCCGAGCCACCCCCTCGGGGGCCGCGATGATGGCTGCCAGGGTGAGATTCCGGGCCCCCGCTTCCTTGAGTTGCCGTACGGCCTCACTGGCGCTTCCTCCGGTGGCCAGCATGGGGTCCAGGATGAAGACCGGCCGTGAATCCAGCAGCGGTGGGAAGTTGCGGTAGTACGGTACGGGTACCAGGGACTGGTGGTCACGGTACAGCCCCAGATGACCGACCTTCGCGGTGGGAAGGAGGCGCAGGAAGGATGGAAGAATGGCGAGTCCTGCCCTCAGTACGGGCACCAGAACTGGGTCCAGCCGGGGGAGGCACCTTCCATCCATGGACTCCAAAGGCGTTTCCACCGCCGTAACCTCGGTGGGCAGCTGGCGGGTGGCTTCCACCGCGAGGATGAGCCCCAGCTCTTCCATGACCTGTCGGAAGAGCGCCACGGGCGTTTTTCGATCCCGGAGGAGGGTCAACTTGTGGTGCACGAGGGGGTGATCGAGGACCCTTGGTTCCATGGCCGTGTGCCTCCAGAACTGCATTCTGGCTGCATTTGCGCGGAGAATCCATGGCTCGAGACCGGGGGATCCCGGTAGAATCGGGGCGGTGGACCCCGGGAAAAAGCCAGTGGCATCAATGGAATTCGCAGAAAAATGGTTGACCCGAGACGAAACACTGGTTTAGTTGAAATGTCGGATGGCCGTTCATTTTCAATCGATCGCAGCGGTTGCGTTCAAGCTACCGGGCGGCGCGGAGGGAGTTGCATGCTGAAAAAGGTCCAGATCTTCAAGGCGCTGGACATCGAGATCAAGAAACAAAAAGGCCCCATTGCCGTCAAGGAAGGCAACCGCGGTCAACACTCCCTGAAAGAGGAACTGAGCCAGCCAGGAATCACGGTGATCGGCGAGGTCGCAGGGGGTAACCCCCAGCGAGGTCAGGTGCGTGAGACCTATCGAGCTTCCACCCATGCCAAGAGCTTGGTGGAAAACGGTGCCAGGGCCCTTTCGGTGGCAACTGACAGATTCCTGTATTTCGGAGAGGACAAGCATCTCTCTGAAGTCCGCAACACCGTGAAGGTTCCCCTTGTTCGAAGGGATTTTATCTTCGAGGAATATCAGATCGAGGAAAGCAAGATCCTCGGGGCGGACGCGGTGTTTCTGTTGGTGGCCCTTTTGGAGCCTGAGCGCCTGCTGGCATTGGCCAAATTGGCAGCCACCAAGGGGCTCGATGTGGTCATGGAAGTGACTTCGGAGGCTGATCTCAAGCGGGCCCTGGATGCAGGTGGGGATATCATCTGCGTCGTGGCCCGGGACCTGGACACCTGGGAGGCCCACTGGGACAAGGCCCTGGAACTCCTGGAGATGGTGCCCGAGAAACGCTGCCACCGCATGGTGGAGGCCAGCGTGCAGACATTGGCCCAGATCCAGCATCTCGAAGGCCTGGGCGTGCACGGGGTCGTGGTGGGTGATGCCCTCCTGGACGAGTTCTATCCTGGGAAGCGTCTGGCCCAGATCCTGGCAGGTGTCGAAGTCCAGAAGAAACCTAGCCGCAGCAAGGCGAAGCCTGAAGCCGCAGTCGAATCCGAGTCCGAAGACGCCCTCCCCGCGAACCCAACCACAAAAATTTCCTCTTCAACCCCTTCACAAACAGCCCGGAAGGGCAAAAAGGAGTTCCCCATGGAACACGTCCAGCTGCCTGACGCGACCCCCAACCCCGTTGAGGCTACTCCCGCTGAGCCTTCAAAGAAGCCTGTGAAGAAGGCTGCCGCTCCCAAGAAGGCCGAGCCGAAGAAGGCTGCTGCCCCGAAGAAGGCCGAACCCAAGAAGGCCGAGCCGAAGAAGGCTGCTGCCCCGAAGAAGGCTGAGCCCAAGAAGGCTGAGCCGAAGAAGGCCGAGCCCAAGAAGGCCGAGCCCAAGAAGGCCGAGCCCAAGAAGGCCGCCGCTCCCACGAAGGCTGCTCCCAAGAAGTAACTTCCCTTCGTGCCGACCTAGGCGCTTCAGTGGGTTTTGCCATGAAATTGATCGACCGAATTGCTGCTCTGGAAGTCCTTGACAGTCGAGGGAATCCCACCGTGCTTGCCCGGGTCTATCTCATCGATGGGACCTTTGGGCAAGCCATGGTTCCTTCGGGTGCCTCCACTGGTAGCCGTTAGGCACTGGAGATGCGGGTAGCCGACAAGGGTCGGTACCTGGGGCAGGTCTCCCTTGGGGG
>CAZPUI010000323.1:0-5157 GCA_964589695.1 uncultured Solibacteraceae bacterium
TCTGCATCGACTGGTTGGCCTGGGACAGGGCGTTGGTGCCGGACTGGTTGAGGATCTGGAACTTGGTAAGGTTCACGACCTCGTCCGAAACATTGGCATCCCTGATCTGGGAGAAGGCCGCAGTGAAGTTCTCGACCTGAACTCCGAGATTGTTGGAGATGGCAGACAACTGCTGTTGGGCAGCACCGATGGAGGCGCGCACATTGCTCACCGACTCGATGGCCACACCCAGGAGACTGGCCACTGTGGAAGCAGCGGCCACGGTGGTAAGGGCATTGACCCCAACCGTGAGACCCAGGGCACTGGTGGCGCTGGTGGAGACCGTGCCCACCGTGAGCCCGATGGGGCTATAGGTGCCCACAGAGACCGTGAGGGTGCTCCCATACACAACCTGCCCATTGAAGTTGGTTCTGAGACCGATGTCGGTGATGGTCTTCAGAACGTTTTGGAATTCGGCGTCGATGTAGGAGCGGTTGGAGTCGCTCAGCGTGCCGGTCTTCGCCTGTTCCGCAAGTTCTGAAGCCCGCACAAGGAGGTTGGTGACCTCGTCCAGGACGCTGTCAGCCACCTGCATGTACGAGACACCATCATTGGCGTTCCGGCGTCCCTGACCTGCGATGCGGATGTCCGCTCCGAGCTTGTTGCTGATACCCAGTCCGGCGGCGTCGTCCGAAGCCCGATTGATGCGTCGCCCAGTGGTGAGGCGCTCGATGGTCTTCTCGAGGTCTCTGTTGGTGATGTTCAGTTGCCGCGAAGCACCCAGTGCCGCGACGTTGTTAAGAATGCTAGCCATGGTGGCCTCCCTGTGCCGCGACACGGAGCATCAACCATGCCAGGAGAAAAATTGGTCAATTCGAAGGGGTCAATCCGGGGACGTACCGCTGGAACGAGCTTTCGAAACAACACGTAATTTGATCCATAACAACACTTATACCCATAGGACCATCTGGGGTTGGCATCGACTGAGGCACCCACGGACTGGTCCCAGACAATAGCAAAAATTGCCCAGATCCTCGGAGGATCCCTCCCATGCGGCTGAATGTGCGATATTTACCCAGCCTGCGGAGGACGAGGGCTGCCCTGGAGAACTTGAAAGGCCCTCAGGTCCTCAGCCGTGGAAGGCGGATCAGTCCAAAGCCAATGCAGAAGAGCAAGGGAATCAACACACCCCAAACCGCCGGCAACTCGCCCGTCCGTGCGGCATCCCCGAAGATCATCTGGGCTCCCGTGAAGACCAGGCCCAGGATCAGACTGTACCCCACCGCCTGTCCACGACCCATGCGTGGCGCGGGGAAGGCATAACTGATGGCCGCGAACAGCAAGGCTGGACCTGCAAGCCAGCCCAGGAGGCGGTTCCAGAGCAGCGAAGACCGCTCTGCATCGGGAGCCCACTTCAACCAGTGGACCAAATCCCAGGTGGCAACACCCTCCGGGCGGTCCAGCAGCCGGAGCTGCCTTGCGGGGAAAAGGGTTTCGGGGGTGGGGCCTGGAGTCAAGGTGAACTCCCCCCAGGCCAGCGATTCCGTGGACGGAAGGTCCATTCGCCAGCGGCGCAGAACGGGTGCATCGCCCGGCGCTCGGAGCGAGAATCCCCACCGCAGACCCGGCTCCAACCGCCAGAGGGTCTGGGTCGACCCCGAATGCAGCCAGGCGATGCTATCGGAGGAGGGGGGGCGCTGGCGCGCCTTGATGCGATCCCAGAGGGGATCTGCGCGATTGGAAGCAAGTGGTGCGAGTCCCGCCTGGATCACGAAGCTGAGGGCAAGGACGGCCAACCAGGAGAGGGCGCCTGCCCTGATCCAGCGCACGAGGCTGGACCCTCCTGCTCGGAGGGCGATCCATTCGTGGGTGACCGACGCATCCGAAAAGGTCAGGGTTCCCGCCAGGAGAAAGGCCATGGGAAGCACGATGGCCAGGAATGGGGGCAGATTCCAGCACCAGTATTCAAGGAACACCAGCACCGAAACCTTATTGGTGGAGAGATCTCCGGCCAGCGTCGCGAACTCGATCAGCAGGTCCAGGGTGAGGAAGGCGGCCATGGTGCCTGCCCAGTTGCGCAGGAACGCACGGTTCGACCAAGCCCTCAGGACGCCACGTGTGGCGGAAACAGGAGTCGTCTTGTGATGGGGATGGGATCGCCTCCGTCGGCGAACCACCCGGAGTGAAAGCCAGATCCTGCGCAGCCAGTTTCTTTTGAGGGCCTTTGACAGCAGTTCATTGGCTGCATTGCCAAGCCGGTTGACATGGTGGGGGCGGAGCCGTTGATAAACCAGATACACCCCAGCTCCCAGAAAGGCCAAGGGTAGGAGGAAGAGCCAGATCGGATGATCCAGTCGATTTCCGAGGAACTGATTTTCAAGATATTTGAGGAGAATGTAATAAGTAATGATAACACTCAGACTTCTAACCAGCGCTCCTCCCTTGTGGAAACGTGGGTGGCAGATTCCCAAACCTATGCCCAGCAACAGGAGGGCGGCCGTGGCCAGGGGTAGGCAAACCCGCCGACTCAATTCCACCCATCCATCCTTTGAAGGGGTGGATAAAAGCGTTGAAGTGGGTTGAAACCTCAAGGGTGTCGCTTTGAGCAGGGTGGAAGTGGCGGGCAGTACGATCTTCAGCGTCTGCTCGTTCATCCTGACCTGCCGGACCCCATCATCAGATCGCTGAAGCATGCTGCCACGTATGTTGAACATGGACAGATAGATCGTTTTGTTACTTAAATTGTCTTGCCAAAAGCGGAAAGAGCTTGCCACTAAGTGGTGGACACTTCGCTCGGAGACCTCGATTTGATGCAGGGCGCCGTCGGGTGCCAACCATAGCGCCATGCCGGGGTTGGGTGCCGGATAGAAGGGTTTTTGACCCGGCTTGAGGGCCCTAAGAAGTCCGTCATCCACCATGCGCGTGCGCAGACGCTCTCGGAACCCCATGGTGGCGGGGACCAGGAAGTGGGCGTTCAGCGAAGCAAGGATCAGAATCAGCAAAGCGATGGTGGACCAAGGTGCGAAGAGTGATTTAGCTCCAGCCCCCAAACCTTGGCTGGCAACCATTTCTGATCCTTCAGAAAGATGCTGGGTGCCGAGGAGCCCTCCGAGGACAGCCGCCATGGGGAGAACCGTCGCCAGAACTTCCGGGAGGGTGGTGGCGAGCAAGGGAAGGATCCACCGGTAGGAAGCCCCGGGAATGGCGGTGATCTCTCGGGCGGCGTTCCGGAGCTCCCAGGCGACCATCAGGCCACCAAAGAAGAAGAGGCCGCCCGCCAGCGGCAAAAGCCAGCGCTGCAAGTAGTAGCGGAAGAGCGTCCAGTTCAAAGCGTGCTTTCGATAATGTATATTATGTAACCTTGGAGGGAGTTCGGGCAATCGAGACTAGATGACTTTGGCCTCCAGAAGGTCGTGGATGTGAAGGATCCCCTGCACCGATCCGGCCTCCATGACGACGAGGAAAGTGATCTTGCTCGCCTCCATGATCCTGGCAGCTTCGATGGCCAGGGTCTCGGGGGCGACTTGCCTTGGGGCTTCCGTCATCAGGTCCTGGGCCAGGAGCGAAAGTGGTTGGGTTTCGTTGCGTGACAGTCCACGGCGAAGATCACCGTCAGAAATGACACCTCTCAGGCGTGATCCGTGGACAACGGCAGCCATACCCAACCGGCCTCGGTTCATGACCTCAAGAACCTCCAGCAAACTGGTATCCGGCGCGACAACCGGCACTTGAGCGTGCATCAAATCTTTCGCCTTCAGGAATTTAGACCCAAGATTTCCAGCAGGATGTAGACTCGCAAATCCTTCGGTCGTAAACCCCGTGGCGGCCATCCTATAGGCCGCCAACAGGTCGCCCCAGATGAGCTGGAGGGTCGTGCTGGCCATGGGCGCATAGTTCAACGGGCAGCCCTCTCCAGACGGTAAACCATAGTTAAAACACCAATTCGATGCCCTTGCTAAACTGCTTGTTGGGTTCGAAGTGATGGACGCGATGGGCACTCCCAGGCGAAGAAGGTTCGGGAGCAAACGCAGGACCTCCTCCGTCTCCCCACTGTTGCTGAGAATGAGCAGACTGTCCTCCCGGGTGACCATGCCCAAATCGCCATGGAGGGCTTCGGCCGGATGAAGAAAGAGGCTGGGACATCCCGTCGATGCCAAGGTGGCGGCGATTTTTTGGGCCACCAAGCCACTCTTGCCCATGCCTGAAAGGATCACTCGACCGGATCGTTTCAGGCTCATGGTGCACCAGCCCTCAACCTGGGCGTGGTCCCAAGTGCCCTGAAGGTCCTGGAGTGCAAGGAGGGTGGATTGCAAGAGGTTCACAGCCGCCAGGCGGGCACGTTCCGCTTCCACCGGGATGGGTTCGGTCCTCTCATCCATATGGCTATCCCCTAGTCTTTGCCATCTTAGCAGTCGGTCCCGGTAGAATCCCCTGGGGATGCCACCCCAGGAAGGATGTGTGGGAATGTTTTCCATCACGGAAGTAAAAATCAACAAGGTCGAAAATGACGAGAATTTGAGGGCTGTTGCCGCCATCGTGCTGGATGGTTGTTTCCTCATCGGCGACTTGAGGGTCATCGAAGGCGAGGATGGCTATTTCGTGGCCATGCCCAGCAAGCGGAAACGGGACGGAAGCTACAAGGACACGGCCTACCCCCTCAACAATGAAACCCGTGAACTCATTGAAAGGGCCGTCCTGCTCGCCTACGAAGAAGCCACCGGGCATCGGGCCATCTCCCGCGTTGAAACGGGGGAACAGCCCTGTGTTCGACCGGATCTGCTGGGGGTAGAGGAATTCGGTTTCTCACCTAAACCTAACAACTAGAGCGTTTTCCCCAGAACCGCCCACGGGCAAGCCTTGTGGGCAGCCCACCCCCGGGCTACACTGGACCCTCCGCTGGGGAGTCGCCAAGTGGTAAGGCAGTGGGTTTTGATCCCACCATGCGAGGGTTCGAGTCCTTCCTCCCCAACCAACCATCAAGGCCGGCGCAGCCGGCCTTATCCATGGATGGAGGAAGGACTCGAACGCCAGGGTTCGCAGGTAGAGCCAGGCTCCGACGGATCCGTCGGAGCCGGTCGGCGATCGCCGAGGCTCGTGCGAAAACCCTGGCGCGCCCCGGAGGGGAGTCCTTCCTCCCCAACCAACCATCAAGGCCGGCGCAGCCGGCCTTATCCATGG
>CAZPUI010000323.1:5257-6228 GCA_964589695.1 uncultured Solibacteraceae bacterium
ATGGAGGAAGGACTCGGGGCGTTCAATCGTTGGTTTCGCCGTCGACGTACTTCCATGCGTCGGACTCTCGCACGAATCGGCTCAATTCCTTGTGGAGCGTCCGCCGACCATTCAGCTGAAGGCTGGCGTGGAAGAGCACCCTGCCCTCTTGATCCTCGGGTCCGCCCAATTCTGTCTTGAGGATCTTCAGGTTGAGACAACGGATGTTGCGGCAGTAGTGGATGAGATCCTCGCGGTCCAGCTTCACCCGCTCGACCTCGGCGGTGGTCATGATCAGGTAGTCCACTTGACCTTCCGCATAGGCCGTGAAGCGGCTTCGCATGAGCTCGGCGGCGGTGGCGGCTGCGCGCTTCCCCTGAAGGAGGGGCTGGCAGCAGCGATCGAAGGTTTTCTTGGATTGGCAGGGGCAGGGTCGGGACATGACAACCTCGATAAGGAACACCCGTAAGGTCTATCAATATAACTTGATGGTGGCCGGATTGTTTGACGATTTGCGCATGACCTACCAAAAAATACCGGGGTGACTGTCAAGAATCTGGCCTATTTCTGCGTTTGCTCCGTTGACGGGGGAGAGCGTTTTGTTAGGCTGACCAGGATCGTGCTCTTGAAATCCTTCGTCGGTTCCCTTGGCATTGCCAATGGGTCGACTCACCTCTATTTACAAGGAGATGTGCATGTTGAGGAACTTGATCAACAGCCTTACCGCGGTTCCATGGAGACGCAAGGCGTTCCTGATCGCCATGATGCTGGTCTTCGGAACCGCGTTCGCCATGAGTCCGGGAACCCCAGGAGAGCCGACCGCCCACCCATTCCAGTTCTTCGGTCTGTTCAGCGATCCGACCTTCAACACCTTCGAACGCATCTGTCTGATCGTGGTGCTTTTCATAGCCATCTTGGGCCTTCTGTATGCCTGGATGCTTGTGGGTCAGGTCAAAAAGGCCGACCAGGGCACGAAAAAAATGCAGGAAATC
>CAZPUI010000324.1:0-6215 GCA_964589695.1 uncultured Solibacteraceae bacterium
GATGCCCTTCACGGGACTACTGAGGATGGCCTGGGCGGACTCGTCACCGATGGCCTCGGCGGGATACCAGGCGCCTTCGGCCTTGGGCTCGGGGACCAGCAGAAAGCGGAGGCCCCGGATGTCCTTTAAGGGAAGGTGAGCACCCCCAGGTTTTTCCACTTCTTGTTCATGTTTCCCTGCTTCGTTCTTGGCATCGGATTTCTTCGAGCACCCCACCCCGGCCAGGAGCACCAGGGCCAGGGGAAGGCTCATCACAAGGCGGTTCATCGGTTCACCTCAGGAAGCAGGGTTTTGAGTTCAGCGGCCAGAAGATGCTGAGCATATTGACGGCGCAGAGAGGCCATTTGGGATTCCAGTAGTTGGCGGCGGATGGGTAGCGCTTCAGAGGGTCGCTCGCGGCCCTCCTGGAGCCGAAGGCCGACCGCCTCGATGGCCTTGCTGAAGTCGGGGATGGTCCGGTTGCTGGGAACCAGCTTGATGCGTGAGATCACAGCCAGGGCACGGGCATCGAGTTCCGCCAGGGCTTGCCGGGCTGCTCCCTGGCTGGCCCTGATTTGGGCCTCGGTGTTGCTGCGGATAGATGTTCCTTCGCCGGGGCGTGGCAGGCGCACCGCCAACCCGAAGCGCGTGACCTTTTCATCACCCTCTGTGGCATAGCTGCCTCGGAGGCTCCAGCGGCTCAGGGCCTGGGCCTCCTTCAGACGGAGACTCTGCTCTTCCAGCTTGGTCTGGGCGAATAGCGCCTTCCGAAGTGGGCCTTCCTCCAATCGGCGTTCAAGATCCACCGTCGGGATCACTGGAACGGGGCCAGGGTCAGCCAGTGGAAGGGGACCCATTGGAATATCAGCCAACGAAAACAGGACTCCCCAAGTGCGAGCCTCTTGGGTCCAGGCCTCATCCAGGTCTTGGCGGATCTTCAGCAACTCACCCTCCACCAGGGAGACCTGGAAGGCAGGGTCAGAACCAGCATCAAAGCGGGCCTGGGCGGCCTTAAGCCAACGCTCCACGGTGCCGTAGTCGGCCTCCCGCAGGGCCAGTAGCCGGGAGGCAAGCCAGGCATCCAGATAGGCGGTCCGAAGGCGGAACGCTCCCTCCCGCAGGGCGGCTTCCTTCAACAAGGGGTGGGCCACTCCCAGGGTGCTCTCAAGGTCAGCTCGTGCCTTGGAGGACAGGAAAAGGGGTAGATCAAGATCGAAGGCCTTGTCGGTCGTTCCGGGTGCCCCGGGAATCCGACGAGGTCCCGCCAAGAAAGAAACCGTGGGCCCTTCTCGAAGGAAACCTCGGGTTTCTTGAACCTGGCGCTGTCGCTCTGCCAGCAACGCGTCAGTGCGCCACTGCTCCGGGGCCGACCGGGCCTTGGCTTGAATGTCTTGGAAGGTCAGGGGGGATTGGGCCACTGCCTGCACTACCAGCAGGCAAGGCAATACCCCAATTGAAAACGCTCGCATCGGAACCTCGATCAGGAAGAAAGGGCGGCAGCGCGACAGGGCGAAGCCCAGCCGCGTGTTCAGGCGCTGCATTCTTCAAGACCGGGGAGGATCCTTCTCTGGTTCCGTGTCCATGCTGACGAAGTGCTCAACCCGCTCGGGTTCGAAACGAGCCTTCGGAAGGGGATCGGGCGAAGGGGGCGCGGGTGTTTCTGGGACTGGCACTGAGGCGCATCCACCTGCGCAAAAAATGTGACAGACAGGCGCGCAGTCGTCCTTCAAGCCCTCGGCACAGCGATCCAGGCTGGTGGCTCCCAGGTAGACCGACGCCAGGAAGAGGAGGAGGATTGCGACCCAGCGCCTCATGAGGCGCTCACCTGAACATGGTCCCGGGTTTCCTCATTCAGGCAGAGGCCTTGGTGCATGAGCCTGATCACGCATGGGTCCACGATGCGGTAGTGGATGTGTATCCCGTGTCGTCTCGTGTCGAGGATGCCCAGATCCACCAGGCGGCGTAACTGATTGGAGACGGCCTGGGGCTTCATGCCCACGGCCGCAGCCAGATCACTCATGCAGGGGTCACCCAAGAGCACGAGGGCATGAAGCAGACGAAGCCTTGTTTCCGATGCCAGTACTTCAAAGAGGCCCGCCAGTTCGGACGCCAAACGCATGTCCAGCAGGGGGCGCTCGGTGAGGGGCGCCTTCGGGGAGCAGATTGGAAGACTGACCGTGTGTTTCGCCATCGGGTCCATCCTACATGGATTAATGGAATAGTAAAAATGGTATAAATCGCTTATTGAAAATGCAGGGGTTATTAGGGCTCATTCGGACTCGACACCTGAAGACCTTCCTCCCTGCGGTGGCCAGCCTATGAACCAAAGCGCAGGTAGAGGCTGGGCACCACGAGCATGTTCAGGGCCGTGCTGCACGGGAGGCCGAAGAGGACCACGAAGGCCAAGGGGGCCTGGATCTCACTGCCGGGGGCGTGGCGGCGGAGGATGATGGGCACCAGAGGAAGACCAGCGGTCAGCGCCGTCATCAGGATCGGGCTGAGGCGCTCCAGGGCGGCTTGGCGGATGGCCTCGGCGCCGTGGAGTCCTTCGTCGTGCAGGTGGTGGATATGGGTCACCAGCATGATGCCGTTGCGGGTGGCGATGCCGAAGAGGGTGGCGACGCTCAACACACCGCCGCTGGCCCAGAGGCCGAGCACACCACCCATCCAGGCCAGGGGGAGGTTGACCATGACCAGCTTCGCGTCCCGGAAGCTGCGGAGGGCCAGGAAGAGCAACCCGAAGACGATGACGATGGCTACGACGCCAAGGAGGCCCAAGGTGCGGGCGGCCCCTTCGCCACTTTCAAATTGTCCGCCATAGGTGATCTGGTAGCCCTGAGGCAGCTTCACCTTGTCCTTGAGGCGGGCCTTGATGTCTTCCACGACGCCGAAGAGGTCCCGGTCGCCGACATTGCAGGTGACGGCCAGCTTGCGCTGGTTGTCTTCGCGGGGGATGAAGGCCGGGCTGCGCTCGAAGTCCAATTTGGCGAACTGGCTGATGGGCACGGGACCCACTGGGGTCGCCACCAGCACGGAACCGATCCGTTCCACGTCCAGATTGGGCGTGGGTTCCATCCTGACCAGGACATCGAAGGACCGGGCACCCTCCCTGACCTGCGCCACGGCCTCGCCTGCGAAGGCCAGCTCCAAGGCATGGGCTAAGTCCTTGGTGGTGAGCCCGGCACTGACGAGGGCCGAGCGATCCGGCTTGATGGCAAGCTGGGGCTGGGCAGGGAGGCGCCTATTGGGGGGTTGGATTAATTGGCCTTGCGATTCTGCTCTTCGCGCCTCATGCGGATCTTTGTGAGCAGGGCGTCTGTGGCGTCGGTGCGCTTTGATCGGTCCATCACCAGCGCCAAAGCTAGGTTGCAGAGCTCCGACCACTCAAGCCCCATTTCTTCGGCGAAGGCCTCGCCTTGGACGATCTCCCTGGGATGAAAGAGGGTGTTCTTGGGCTTCCAGCCTCGGGACCGCAGCCCCTTCCTTGATTCTTGAATCCCGAAGGACTCCGGGACATTAGATGGTGGCTCGATCTCAGTCTCATCCGCCCCGACCGGCGGCGTGCGAGGCCTCGGCGGTGGAGGTGTGGGGGTAACGGGTGGGGGGGGTGGCAGGGACGCCACTGGCTCTGGAATTGAGGGAGTGGAAGGGGGGGGCACCGCCTGGTGGAACTCGAGGCGTTTCTCCCGCTCCTCGCCCCCTGCGTGAATGCGGGCCAGGGCCCGCTGTTTTCGCTCTTCTGGGGAAAGGCGCGGGGTACTACTCATAGGGGATCACCTTGCGGTCAAGGAACGTGCAGAGGTTCTTCATCTCCTCCGCACCAGGGCTACCGGGGCGGTATTCCCACGTCGGCTTGAACTCCTCCACCGCGTCGGCCACCTCAACACGGCGCCAGAGTTTGCCAATGTATTGGCCTTCAGTCGAGCTCTGCAGTGAAGCCACGAAAGCGTCTGCAGCTCTTGTGCGGCGGTACTCGGTGCACACTAGGAACATGGGTAGTCCTGGACGGTCCATGCGTACCGTGCGTACAAGGCTCATTGTGCGTCCAAGGCCGTAAAGGTCATGTGGGCCGGGCCCACTGGGTACCACAACCGCATCGGCGATCATGACGGCCATCTGGGTTTCGGGGCCCTCATGGGGTGGGCAATCGATGACCACGTCTTGGCCGGCACCGACTAGCCTCTCGACCAAGTCGAAAACCTCCTCCTCGTTATTCGTAAGGTGGGATTCCAGGCCGTAGTGGAGCGCGAAGCGATGACTGTCCTCCTGTTGTACGTCTAGGTCGATGATGGCGGCCTTGAGGTGGGCTGCGAGGTGAATCGCAATCGTCGTCTTCCATACACCACCTTTGTAGTTCGCCGCGGCGATACAGCGGCCGCGCTTTTGCTCATTGGGTTTTTCGGTCATGAATTCTCCAGGTCATACTTGGCATAGAGTGAATTACGCGCACTGGAGTCACAAGGTTTGCCATGTGCACGTGCGCCTTATGCGCACAGTGTGCACATGATAAAAAAATACATCAAGGAGCAAGCCCTTCTTCGTAGGTCTTGAGGACCACGGTGATTTGATCCTGGCGGTCGTCAGGGATGTCAGTGCGGCACCACTTGTTAACGCTCTTTTGATTTATCCCAATCAGTCCAGCCAAGCGGGCTTCCGAAAGGCCTAGGCGGGCCAGTTCGGCCCTAAGCGCCTGGGGTGTCCAAACGCCACCGTGGCGGATCTTTAGAGGGCGGCCCTTGGGTGGGCCTGGCTTCTTCCGCTCGGTCTTGAGCTCTTGGAGGCGAAGGAGGACGGCCATTGAGGAGGGGTTGTCCTGTTGAGCCGCCTGTGTGAAGACGCTGGCCAGTGGGCCTCGAATGCGGTCAGCTCCAAGAGCCTGGGCCAAGGACTCACGAAGGAAAGTCCGATCGTCATTCATTATTTCGAGAAATTCGAGGTGGGCAGAAGCTAATTCCCTCACGCCCGCAGGCGTAAGGATCTTCCGCAGCATCTCCAGTTCGCTCGTGTCGGACATGGATATCTCCTGGTTAGATGCTCTGTGTGTTCAAGGCACCTCCTGCTTACATGCGCACAGGTTACACTGTGCGCACAGCTGTGCGCCTATCTATAGATTCAATCATGCGCTCATATGTACGCATAAGTGTGCGCCCAAGAGTACATCTGGGCGCATGCTCGTGTGTGCGCACGTAAGTACCTCTATGTGTGCGCCCTTGCGTGCGCTCCAGCACACACACACGTATTTTCACCCACGTCATGAAGTATCTTGACCACAGTAGATCTAGGCCCTAATCTCCGGGGAACCTAGGGCCTTGGCTTCCGACCAAGCACCCTTGGGCCCAACAACACATCCATAGACAGGTCAAACCATGAAAAGTGCTGCATGCCCAGCGCTCGGGGTTCCCCTACGCGCCGATACCAAAATATCCTCCGTCCCGGCGTCGCGCAAGCGACTTCGGAGAGTTCCGCAACAATGGGCAGTGGCCACCTGGTCTAGGGGTCTTTCCGCCGAGGCTGCAGCTGGAGCCCTGGGGAAGCTCACCCACGCTGGAAGAGGGATCCTCCGGGCGGCCTGGGACGCCATGGAGCTTGAGAGCCTAGATGAAATGACCTTCGGCGTGAGCCAGCTGGCCACACTCCCAGGGGTAACGGCCTCATCAGACACCGTTTTTCGGACCATGCGGCGCCTGGTGGAGGTCTTCCCGGATGCCGCGGACCAAGTGGAGGTCGGTTGTCGGGGCAGGGGGCATCAGTCGGTGTGGAAGATCCGGAGGCCTCAGACCACCTGGTCTACCTCTAGAAGGGTCGGGATTGAGCGACGACGGGCCTTCCCTAAGCGACTCGAAAATCCGCAATCTGCGTCCCTCCCTTCTCGGAAGAGAAAAAGCATCTCTTCCGAGACCACCCCCACTGTCCCCCCCAACCCGAAGCGGAAGGTGGCTGTGGCCCAAGAAGGGCTTCAGGAAGATCAAAAGCGCTTTCAGGAGGCCTTGCAGGCTCCCGAGGGGCCGAAGCTGAACCCTGGGGGAGCCAAGACCGTCGCTGCGGCCGTGACACCCCAGGAAGCGCGGCGGCTTTTGGAAGCGGGCAGGGGGTTCCTCGAATTGCTCTTCGAGGAGATCCGGACCCAGGCCACCAAGAGCCCTCAGGCGTTACTGGTGGCTCGGCTCAAAAGCCCGAGCTTCCGTCGAGATATCCTGGCTTCCGCTCAGGTCTACATTCGGCGGCGTGACGCCGCG
>CAZPUI010000325.1:0-6172 GCA_964589695.1 uncultured Solibacteraceae bacterium
GCCTGCGGGACCGGGTGGCCACGGCCCTCAATGCCCAGGATGTCAAGGGCCTCGCCGAGTGCTTCACCAAGACCTTCACCTTCACAGCCCTCCACCAGAAGGTGGCCACCTCCCCCGAGCAGATCCAGGCCCAGCTGGATGAGATCTTCCGTGGCCCCACCGCCTTCATCACCAGCATGAAAACCGCCCCGGAGGCCGATGGCCTCACCCGTTTCCTGGATGAGCGCACGGGCATCGTCACCGGCAGCACCAAGGAAACCTACGTCCTCAAGGGCGGCAAGACCGTGCAGCTCACGGCCCGGTGGACCGCCACGGTGGTGAAGGAGGGCGAGGGCTGGAAGGTGGCGGCGGCCCATGTGGGACTGGATCCCATGGACAACCCCATCCTTTCGGAGACGACTTCCTTCTGGAAGAAAGTCCTGGTGGGTTCGCTCCTGGGCGCCCTGATCCTGGGGTACTTCCTGGGTCGTGCCACCCGCCGTCCACGCACCGCCTGAGGCCCGCGTGCCGCCCTTCCCCAAGCGCTGGCAACAGCTGGCGATGCTCGGCCTGAACGGCATCTGCCTGCTCCATATCCTGCTCCTGGCCCTCCTGGCCTTCCGCCCCTGGCTCCCCCTGCCCTGGCGCATCCCCGCCGTGCTGGGGGCGCTCTACCTCCTTCCTCCGCTGCTCTCCCGGCTCGTCAAGGGGGCCTCGGGGCTGCAGGAGGGGCGCATTCCCCTGGGGTCCCCGGCCTTCTTCGCCTGGTGGGCCCAGTCCAACCTCCAGGTGCTCTTCAGCCGCCTGCCCTTCCTGGAGGAGGTCCTGCGCATGGTGCCCGGCCTCTACGGCCTGTGGCTGCGGGCCTGGGGCGCCCGGGCCAGCACCCGGGCCTACTGGGCCCCGGGCCTCCGGATCCTGGACCGGGGCTATGTGGAGGTGGGCGACATGGTGGTCTTCGGGGCGGGGGTGCGCCTCAATCCCCATGTCTTCTGGAAGAACGATGCGGGGGAACTGGAGCTGATCCTGGCCACCATCCGCCTGGGGGACCGCTGCCTGGTGGGGGGCTATTCCATGCTGGCCGCGGGCACGGAATTCCCGGAGGACGAGTTCGGCCGGGCCTTCCTCATCTCGCCCCCCTACAGCCGCTGGAAGCAGGGGGTTCGGGTGGCTCGCATGGAGGACCGAACGTGAAAGCCCCCCAGCCCATGCTGCTGCCCTATGCTGGACACGACGTTCCCCATGTGCTCCTGGACATCCTGCGGGGCTGTAACGCCCGCTGCCGGGCCTGCTACAACACCGAGGAGCCGCGGGTGAAGCCCCTGGCGGAGGTCATGGCGGAATTCGCCTTCGCCCGCAGCCAGCGGAACCTGGACTGCGTGACCCTCCTGGGGGGCGAGCCCCTCCTCCATCCCGAACTCCTGGACATCGTCCGGGCGCTGCGGACGCACGGGGTCCGGGTGGCCCTCTTCACCAACGCCCTGGGCCTGGACCTGGCCCGGGCCCGGGATCTGAAGGCCGCCGGGGTGGAACTGGTGGTCATGCACATCGAGGAGGACCAGGGCCGCTCGGACCTCGTGGGGACGGGCCCCGGGCCCGTGCGCCGCCTGCGGGAGGAAAAGCTGGCCCTCCTTTCGGAGGCGGGCCTGGAGGGGGGTATCTCCCTCACCGCCATGCCGGGTCGAGATAACGAAGTCCGGGAAGCCATGGAGGAGGCCCTGGCCTCCCCCCACCTCAGCTTCCTCCTGGTCACCCTCTGCCTGGACGCCGGGGTCCTGCCGCCCCTATCGGGGGACATCACCACCGGACTCCGGGCCCAGGGGCCTTTTGCCCCTCCCGAGGATCGGCGGCCCCGGATCCAGGCGGTGCTGGACATCCTGAACGGACGCATGGGCCAGCCCTTCGCGGTGCACGCGTCCATCGACGGCGACCTGCGGTGGTTCTCCCACCTGGTGGCCACCGCCCACCCCAAGGACGGACCGGCCCGGGTGCGCCCCCTCCGTCCCACCGGGCTGGAACGCCTGCTGGTGCCCGTCATGCGCCGCCTGCGGGGCCGCCACTTCTTCTACCAGCCCCAGCGGCGGCGCCTGCAGTTCCTCCACCTGCTGCTGAACGGGCTGGCGGGAGGCGGGCTCTTCGCCAACCTTGGGCTGCTGATCCAGGCCTTGCGGGGCCCGCTGCGGGTGAAGCGCTTCCTGCTCCAGGTGCCCGCGGACCTGGATGCCGAGGGCCGTCTCGTCTTCTGCAGGGACTGCCCCGACGCCGTGGTGCGCCATGGCCGCCTGGTGCCCGTGTGCATCTCGGATCGGGTGAGGATCCCGGACGGAACGAAGGCGCCGTAGGCGTTCTGGGACTCCAAGGTCGTGGCGAGGCGGGCGACCCACGGGAGATCAGTCCGAATTCATGATCCGAGACGACGCCAGGGATCCCTTTCAGGATCCTGGGGATTCCTATCCCACCTTGGGCCTGGCTGACCAGGTCCCCGACCCGTGAGGTGCATTATGAAGCTCAAACTTTCCAAGCTCACCATCGCCCCCCTGGAAACCCAGGATCAGGTGGAAGGCGGCGCGGGTACCAAGCTGAACACCTGCCTGGACGGCTGCGGCTACACCATCATCTGGTGCTACACCAAGACCTGCCCGACCCAGGTCGGCTGCACCAAGCCCTACTCGAAGTGCATCTGCCCCATCGCGGGGTGGTGAGGTCCTTCGGCCCCGGCCCGTCCTGGATGGGCCGGGGCCGCCTTGCGCATCAGGCCTTCCATGCGGCTGAAGACCTCCAGGGCCAGGCCCACCGCCACGAGACTCTGGTAGGCCCGTTCCAGGGGATTGGCGAGCTTCCTTAGCCGCAGGTAGTCCTCCAGGCCCAGGAGGCCCAGGAGGTTGAAAGGCCAGGCGGGGGCGGGGAAGTCGGAGCCGTAGACAACCTTGGCCATGAGCTCCGGGCTGCGCAGGATCCGCTGCAGCGCCGGAAGCCGGGTGGAGGCCAGGAAGGCGCTCAGGTCCCCGTAGCAGTTCCGGTGGCGCAGGGCCAGGTCGGCCGAGGCCTCGAAGGCGCAGGACGCGTGGAGGAAGAGTCGGGTCCCGCAGTGGGCGGCGATCACCGTGACCCCCCGTTCCAGGGCCGGTTCCAGGCGCGAGGGGTGGTTCAGCGCATCCGGGAAACGGCCCAGGGTGTGTTCCACCCCCGTGTGGGACAACAGGGGGAGACCCAGCTCCGCCAGGCGTCGGTAGAAGGGAAAGCACCGGGGCTCGGCCGGATCGATGCCCTGGGCGGAAGGCAGCCATTTCACGAGGACGGCCCCCCGGGCCGCCACCCGGTCCAGTTCCTCCAGGGCATCCCTGCGGTAGGGATGGACGCTGGCCCCGAAGCGCACCTTGGGATGGGCCAGGGCCAGGTCCGCCACGGCATCGTTGTCCACGGCCAGAAGGGTCCGGTCCAAGTCCCGACGGCCGTCCACGCCATGCACCGCATCCAGGGCCAGCACAATCGCCTGGTCCAGGGAACTGTCGGTCAGCCACTGCAGGAAGGCCTCCATGGGGTCACCCCCTCGGCCTTCCAGCCCCAACCGGGCCGCCCAGAGACGGTGCCCCAGGCGTCCCCCCAGGGCCGGGCTCAGGTAGCCCCGGGGGCCCCGGGCGGGCGGGTGGACATGGGCGTCGATGGGCATGGCGTGGGGGAAAACCTTGTGAAATCTTCGCGGGTCGAGGGCTCCATCCTACTCGGAAGATCCGGGGCGCCTCGATGGACCCTTCCCGTGGGCCCTTATACCAGCCGTCAACGTCTGGCCTTCGCGCACAGAAACAAAGTTCCATGCCATGGCAACATTTGACTTTTCAAGCGTTGAATCACGGAGGACACGGAGATGCCACGCATGCGTGGCATGAGAAAGCACGGGGACCTATTGGAGGGTGTAAGGAAGTACACGGCTCGGCAGATCCGCGCGTACAGTTTGTCGAAGGCAAGCTGGCCCAAGGCTTCCCGGCCTGCCCGCTTGCGCGGGGCGTGCGGCAAGGCCGCACGCGTTCCAGCAGGGGCACAGCCTTGGAGAACACATGCGTGCTCCCCGGCTGTGCCCCTGATGGAACCAGGCCAGGAAGCCGGGTTCCGCGAATGACTAGACTCGCGACTAGACTCTTTTCTCCGTGTCCTCCGTGCATCCTCAGTGTTCTCCGTGTTGAAAATTCTTTTGGTTGCGGCCGGAAGCCGCGCATCGTTCCGCGCACAGCTTCCCAGTTTCCCCCTCTGGGACGCGCGATACGCCTACCATCATTCGATGCTTCGACCCCGTCTCCCGGCCCCCCTCCCCACAGGACAGCTCCGTGAGGGCCTCTATGCGATCCGGGATGGCTTCGTGAACCTCTTCGTGCTCCGGGGTCCCGGGGGGCTGGTGGCCGTTGATGCGGGCTGGCGACCGTCCAGGGTGCGCCGGGAGTTCCGTGGCCTGGGCCTGGATCCCGGGGAGGTGGTGGCGGTGCTCCTCACCCACGGGCACTGGGACCACGCCTGGGGGGCGGGGGCCTTCCCGAACGCCACACGGTGGAAGGCCCAACCCTTGGGACAGGAGGTCGCCCTTTCCTTCGGGGGGCTGGAGTTCCGCGCCCTGCCCTGCCCGGGGCATACCAGGGGCTCCGTGGCCTTCCTCACGGCCTCTGGCGATCTCTTCTCCGGGGATTCCATCTGGCTGGAAGGGGGCGAGGCCCGGGCCCTGGCGCCCTGGTTGAACACCGACAACCGCACCCTGCGTGCCTCGCTGCGGCACCTGGCGGCCCTGCGGGGGCTCCGGGCCCTCTTCACCGGCCATTCTGGCTGGACGCCCCAGGCCGAGGCGGCCTTGGCCCCCTGGCGCACCCCATGAAGCTCCTGCTCATCCACCCCCAGAACCTGCTGCAGCGGCACAGCACTGGCATCTACGGGCGCAGTCTGCGCTATGCCCCCCTCACCATGCCCACCCTGAAGGCCCTGATCCCCCCCGAGATCCCGGCGGAGGTCCGCATCGTGGACGAGATGGTGGAGGACCTGGACCTGGGCCTGGAGGCGGACCTGGTGGGCCTCACGGCCATCACGGGCACCGTCACCCGGGCCTTCGAACTGGCGGACCACTTCCGGGCCAAGGGATCCACGGTGGTGCTCGGAGGGGTGCATCCCACCCTGGAACCGGAGGCCTGCCTGGCCCACGCCGATACGGTGGTGAAGGGTTACGCGGAGCGCACCTGGCCCCAGCTCCTGCGGGACTTCCAGGCGGGCACGCTCCAGCGGGTGTACGAGGAGCCCCTGCCCCTGGACCCCCGACTCATCGTGCCCCCGGACCGGTCCTCCATCCACAAGCGGGACTACCTGGGCTGGTGCACGGTGGAGCTGAGCCGGGGCTGCCCCAACACCTGCGAGTTCTGCATCAGCCACCAGTTCCACCGTGGCCACCTCTGCCGACCCATCGAGGATGTGCTGCGGGAGGTCCGGGCCCTGCGGAGCAAGCTGGTGTTCTTCCTGGATCCCAACCTCATCGGGAACCGCGAACACGCCAAGGCCTTCTTCAAGGAACTCATCCCCTTGAAGAAGTGGTGGCTGGGGTGCGCCTCCCTGGATGTCACCGAAGACCCTGAGCTGCTGGACCTCATGGCCCGAAGCGGCTGCCGGGGCCTGCTCATGGGCTTCGAGTCCGTGCGGCCCGAAGCCCTTGAAAACTCCTCCAAGACCAAGAACCTGGGCCGCTCCTATGCCCAGGTGGTGGACACCCTTCACGACCACGGCATCCTCGTCCAGGCCTGCTTCGTGTTCGGTTTCGACACGGACGATGTCTCGGTCTTCGAGGAAGCGGCGGACTACATGGTGCAGGCCCGCTTCGACCTGCCCCAGATCAGCATCTACACCCCCTTCCCCGGCACGCCCCTGTTCCGGCGCCTGGAGGCCGAGGGCCGGATCCTCACCCGGGACTGGTCCCTGTACAACGGCCAGAACGTGGTGTTCCGCCCCGCCCTCATGACCCCGGAGGAACTGGCCCGGGGCACGGACCTGGTGCGCCACCGGGCCCACTCCCTGCGGGCCCTGGCGGGCCGACTCCTGGTGAAGCCCCTCTGGGTGAAGCCCCTGGGGGCCCTCTCCTAACTGGGCTTCCGGTACTACCAGCCCCGGAACAGTCGGGTGGTTTCAGGCCCTTTCCTGGAATAACCCGTCCCCCCCATTTCTTGGGGCC
>CAZPUI010000326.1:0-6165 GCA_964589695.1 uncultured Solibacteraceae bacterium
CCCGGGTGCCGGGGAACGACTTCACGGGGGACGGCAAGTCGGATCTGGTATGGCGGAATACTGCCAGTGGCAAGGTCTATGTCATGCCCATGGACGGCACCGCGCCCCAGTTGGGCAACGTGGCCTGGACCGAGCCCAATGCCGACTGGCAGATTGTGGGAAGCGGAGATCTGGACGGGGACCGCCGCGTGGATTTGGTTTGGTGGAACCGCGCTACGGGTGTGACGTACGGAATGCTGATGGAAGGGGCCTTCGTGAAGGGCGGCGGCGTTATCCACGTCGAGCCCGACACCAACTGGCAAGTCCAGGCCGCGGCGGACTTCAACGGGGATAGCAAGGCCGACCTGCTGTGGCGGAACTCCAGCTCCGGCATGGTCTACCTTATGCCACTCTCCGGCACGACCCAGCAGGCGGGTGCGGTGATCTGGACCGAGCCCCATGCCGTCTGGCAGATCATCGGTGCCAATGACTTCGATGGGGACGGCAAAGCCGACCTTTTGTGGCGGAACATGAACTCGGGGATGCTCTACCTGATGCTCCTGGACGGCCATACCCTCCGTTCGGGCCAGGTGCTCTACGTCGAGCCCGACCTGAACTGGGTGCCGGTGGCTCTGCTGGACTTCATGGGTGATGGCACTTGTGGCCTGCTGTGGCGAAACACGACAAACGGAATGGTGTACGCAATGCCCATCCAGAACGCCAGCGTGCAGTCCGGGGCCGTGATCTGGACTGAGCCTGATGCTGCCTGGCAGATCGTGGCCACTGGCGATTACGATGGGGATGGTAAGGACGACCTCACTTGGTGGAATCGCACCACGGGCGCGGTGTACCAGATGCAGCTGGACGGGGCGGCGAACAAAGGTGGGACAATCGTCTGGACCGAACCCGATACGACCTGGACAGTCCAGGCGGGGGGCACGAAGTCCACCGTTTTGGCCTCCCTGTCCTTCACCCTGCCGGGCAATGTGGGCTTTGACTTGGTCCCCATCCCGGGCGGCACTTTCACCATGGGGTCACCAGACACGGAGGCGGGCCACAACGCTGATGAGGGTCCTCGACACCAAGTGACGCTGAGCCCTTTCCACATGGCGAAGTTCGAAACCACCCAAGCCCAATGGGTGGCGCTAATGGGGAACAACCCAAGCTTCTTCAAGTCTCCCTCATATCCGGATGATCTGAATCGTCCGGTGGAGAAGATCAGCTACCTCGAAATAACCCAGGCCGGCGGCTTCCTGGAAAGGCTCAATACCGCCACTGCGGGCTCGCGCCCCGCGGGGCTCATTTTCAGGCTTCCCACCGAAGCGGAGTGGGAATATGCCTGCCGGGCCGGCAGTGACCAGATTTTTGGGTTTGGCGATGATCCGGCGAAGCTTAATGACTATGGCTGGTTTCATGAAAACACCAACACGGCCATTGGAAGATTGATCGCCACCGTGGGCACTAAGCGACCCAATGCCTTCGGTCTCTATGACATGCACGGGAATGCCTGGGAGTGGACCCAAGACTGGTACAGTCTCTACGACCCTGCAACCCAAAGCGATCCAGCCGGTGCGTCGAGTGGTGGTTTCCGGGTCCTCAGAGGTGGGAGCTGGAATGATGCCGCCCTCACGTGCCGGTCTGCAGCTCGGCATAACAACATCTACCCCACCCATACATCGGAGGCCTTGGGCTTCCGCGTGGTGCTAGCGGCCCCCACCAAGCCCCCGAGTTATTCACTCCCCGCCGGCATCGGTCTGGACTTGGTTCCAATTCCAGGTGGTACCTTTTCCATGGGGCAGGTGGGTCTTGCGGAGCCCACCCATCCGGTGACCGTGAGCGCCTTCGCCATGGCCAAATATGAGACGACCCAAGCTCAATGGGTTGCGCTCATGGGAAACAACCCGAGCTACTACCAGTCGCCCGTGGATCTGACCCGCCCCGTGGAATGGGTTAGCTACACCGACATCACCCAAACGGGCGGGTTCCTGGACAAACTGAACGCCGCCACGGCGTCCACCCGTCCCGCGGGACTCATCTTTCGCTTGCCCACGGAGGCGGAATGGGAGTACGCCTGTCGGGCCGGCAGCACCCAGGCCTTCAGCTTCGGTGATGATCCCGCCCAGCTGGATGGCTACGGGTGGTTTTACGGCAATTCCGCGATCGGCAGTTCCAGGAGGACCCATCCCCAGGGCATCAAGCTCCCCAACGCCTTTGGGCTCTTCAACATGCATGGCAACAATTGGGAGTGGTGCCAGGACTACTTTGCTCCCTACGACGCAAGCGCCAAGGTCGACCCCGTGGGACCTCCGTTCGGGACCTACCGGGTGATGCGGGGGGGTAGTTGGAACGATACTGCCCTCAACTGCCGCTCGGCAGTTCGGCACGAGAATGTCCTTTCAGACCTAAGAATTGATGCCGTTGGGTTTCGTGTGGTATTAGGGATGCCAAGACCACAGGCCCCCTCACCCACCATCAGTTCGTTTGAGGCTGCGCCCAACCCGATTGGCCTGGGGCAGAGCAGCAGTTTGAGTGCCACCTTCACTGGCGGCACGGGGGTCATCACGCCCGGTCAACTCACCATCACGAGTGGTGGGACGGTCAGCGTTTCGCCCGCCACGACCACCACTTATACCCTGACCGTATCTCCCGGCGTGGGCGTTGCCGCAACCAGGGCGCTTGAGGTAAGGGTGGTGACAACCAGGCCCCAAGTTTTCACGGGTTCGGCCACAGGCGTCACATCGCGTTCAGCCACGCTGAATGGGACCTTCGAGGGCTTTGGTCTTCCAGGTGAGGTTCACTTTGAGTATGGAACCACGGAGGCCTACGGCTCTTCCGTCAGTGCCACCACTCACCCCAGAGAAGGCGTAACCCTTCAGGACGTCCGGGCCCTGGTCAGCAACCTGGAGCCTGAAACGCAATACCATTTCCGCTTGAGGGCTTCGACCTCCCTGGGTGAGGTCCTGGGTGAGGACGGTGTCTTCACCCTCCTCAAGGATGCTGCTGCGGTGGTGTATCGCATCCGTACGATAGGAAATGCTGAGACGACCGTGGCGCCCACCTATCGATTTCCCTTCACATCCACGACCCTCAACGCATCTCTGCTGACCGCCGCCAATCTCTCCGTGTCCACCAATGACAGCGATATCTGGGATGAGGGTGACTATGTCTTCAAGGGCTGGCCGTCCTCGTCCCATGGCGGCAATTCAAACCTGGATCCAAACCGCTATTTCCAAATCTCCTTCTCGCCCACGCTTCCGATTGTGCCGACAGCACTGAAATATTCGTTCTTTTCCGGCATGTGGAGCAATATGGGCGGACTCAATCGTCTTGCAGTGTTTGCCAGCAAGGATGGGTTTGCTACCAAGACCCTTATCAAGGACGCAGGTCTGGTCATGAGCACGCCGTTTAACAAGGATTGCGTCAACGATTTTGTCGACAACCTTAGACCTCTTGGACGCATCGAGCCTGGTGAGACCCTCACCATTCGCTTCTTTGGCTATCGCGGCGATTACGCCATTATCCCCAGCGGGTTCTGGAACAAGGGGTTCGACAAGGACCTGTCGCTGGAAGTGGAATGTCCCGCCGGTGCCCCTCGAATCGTCAGGCAACCTGCGGCTACAACCATTGGGGCTGGCCAGACGACGAACCTCGAAGTCGTTACTGCGGGGGAAGGTACCCATGAATACCAGTGGTTCAGAGGGGCAGCCAATGACTACCCCGAGGCTATCGTGGGCGCGACCGCACAGATCCTGACCACGCCGGTTCTATCCGCGACGTCGCTCTTCTGGGTACGAGTATCCAACAGCATTGGTGCCGTAGATAGCCTGGAAGCCACGGTCACTGTGGTTCCGGCACCCGCCATCAGTGCCTTTTCCGCCATCCCCGCCACCATCGGAGCGGGCCAGAGAAGCAGCCTCAGTGCCACCTTCACGGGTGGCACAGGGGTCATCATGCCAGGGAACCTCGTGATTACCAGCGGTGAGACGGTCAGTGTTTCTCCCGATACGACCACCACCTACACCCTTACTGTGACGCCCACTGCGGGCAGTCCTGTCTCCCAGAAGGTGACCGTAACCGTGGTTGCAGCACCCGCCATCAGCTCTTTTATCGCCACCCCCGCCACCATTGGGGCAGGGCAGAGCAGCAGCCTGGGTGCTACCTTCACGGGTGGAACCGCGGTTATCACCCCCGGCAATGTGTCCATCCTGAGCGGCGCAACTGCCAGCGTGAATCCCACAATTACCACGACCTACACGCTGACTGTTACGCCCAGCACGGGTGTCCCTGTCACCCAGACCGTTACCGTTACGGTCGTTCCGGCACCGATCATCAGTGTCTTCACCGCCACGCCAACCACCATCAGGGCAGGGCAGAGCAGCGGCCTCGGCGCCACTTTCATCGGAGGCACAGGGGTCATCACACCTGGGAACCTCGTCATCACCAGCGGTGGGACGGTCAGCGTTTCACCCGCCACGTCCACCACGTACACCCTGACGGTGACGCCCTCGCTAGGAAATGCACTAGCTCAAACCGTGAACGTCACCGTGATCCCGGCAGTGGAATGGAATGCTAGGAAAGAATTCAGCATTTCCAATGGAAATCCAAACGCAGTATGGAATTACGGATGGATGACGAAGGACTTTTCTCAATTCAATTTCTATACAAAATGCAGGTCTGATTCAATGTTAATTAAGTGGGTTGGAGATCTCAACTTTGATCACACTCCACATGTTGGTCGAAATGATTCGGATTCCATCATTGCTGGTGTTCATCCAGGGCAGTTGACTTTGCATCCAGGTCCAGATCATCAGCCATCTGTTTTGCGCTTTATTGCTCCAGTAACGGGACAATACCATTTAGCTGGACAGTTCTTTGAGGGTGATATCCACTCGATGCAGGTCGGAATACGCAAATCCAAGGATTGGCTATGGCAAAGCACGAATTCTGGCGTCTTCAATTTAAACATTAACTTAATCATGGGTGATTCGATTGATTTCATTGTTTACGGCGGGTATTACTATGGAAATACCCCCCTTGATGTGGTGATCAAGCTATCTGATTGCACCATCAATGCCTTTGCCGCCGCCCCAGCCACCATCGGGGCAGGGCAGAGTAGCAGTCTCAGTGCCACCTTCACGGGTGGCACAGGGGTCATCATGCCAGGGAGCCTCGTGATTACCAGCGGTGATACGGTCAGGGTGTCGCCCACTACGACCACCACGTACACGCTTACTGTGACGCCCAGTGTGGGAAATCCTGTCACTTCGACGGTGATTGTGACCGTGACACCTTCGACCTTCACACTGCCGGGTGATGTGGAGCTTGCCATGCGATCCCGTCGTGGCGGCGCCATCACCATGGGATCCCCGGACACGGAGGGGGAGTGTGATGGGGACAAAGGATCCCGACACGAGGTCACCTTAAGTCCCTTCGGCACGGTGAGGTTTGTAACGACACTGGCACGATGGGCGGCTCTCATGGGCAATAATCCGATGCTGTTCCAGACTCCAGCTGACCCGACACACTCTGTCGAACGGGTGGATTGGAATGACATCAGCAGGTCTGAGGGCTTCCTGGACCGGCTGAATGCAGCTACATCTGGGCAGCGTCTGGCTGGCACGCATTTCCGCCTGCCCCGCGGAAGCCGAAAGGCAGTATGCAGCTCGGGGGGCACCGAGGCTAGGGTTTACTGGGATAACGACCTCGACGATTCACTAATAGGTATCCATGCCTGGTGGGGGAACAACAGCCTAAACACCACCTATCCTGTGGGTTTGTAGATTTCCAACAGTTTCGGGCTCATCGACATATCGGGAAACTTCTGGGAATGTTGCCATGACTGGCGCGGTGGTTACTACAGTGCTCCCGAAATCGACCTGCAAGGAGCCTACGCAAGTTCCGATTACATGCAGCGCGGCACCGGCTGAACATAGGCGAACGGTCGTATCCGCATCGCCAAGCGGTTCAGCATGCCACCCTGCGCCACGGCTTCGCCCCCGAGGCTAGACCTCTGGCGTTTCTGTAAGGGCTGCGGGGGCCCGGCGTTTCCACAGCCGTTGGCCCAGCTTCCAGGCCAGCCAGGCCAGGGCGGCCCAGGGCAGCAGGAAGATGGCGGTGCCCAGGAGGGTGGCCAGGGCGTTGACCACCGAGGCCACGCCCTCCTCCGCCGCCATCTTGAGGGGGGTG
>CAZPUI010000327.1:0-6154 GCA_964589695.1 uncultured Solibacteraceae bacterium
GGGCCGGGTGCCCGATCTTTCCTCGTGCCCTGGGCACCAGGGCGCCCTGGGCCCGTGAGGCGAACGGTAGGGTCTCGGCGGTCTTCAAGGGGCGGGGGCGGCGCAGCGACAGCCTCAACCTGCTGGCCAAAAAGGAGGAGGGCCTCCGGGGGCGCCTGGCCAGGCTTCCCGAGGGCGGTCCCAAGCGGGCCGAGGAACTGCTGGGGTTGCGGGAGGCCCTGGTGGACCCCGACATGATCCTGCGGCCCGAGCTGGCCGCGGAAATCTCCGCGCGCATGCTGCAGGAACTCCAGCGGCCCAACGCGGAATGGCGGGAGTTGGCCCATATCTGCGAAATCGGGGGCCTCACCCACGCCCCCGAGATGGTGGATCCCATCCGGGATATCTACCAGCGGGCCCAGGGCCTGGGACTGAAGAGCGCCGCCCGGGATGCCCTCTTCAAGCTGGGGCTTTCCGCGGCGGACCTGGATCGCAGACCCCCGGGGCGGAGCATCCTGGTGCTGGAGCCCAGCGCCTTCTTCCGGCGGCGGCTCATGAACCAGCTGGCGGCCCTGGACATCACCCTGCTGGAGGCCAGTCATCGGGACGAGGCCTGGCAGCTCCTGGGGGACCGCACCGTGGACATCATCCTGTCCGAGGCCCAGGATGCCGAGGGGGACCTGGGTCCCTGGCTGGACAATGCGTGGATGGGGCGGAAGTGCCGGGGCATCCTCATCTCCACCTCCAACCGTTCCATGGGTGTCTCCGTGCAGGGCGCCAAGCTCGTGGGACTCCTCTTCAAGCCGTATCCTTTGGAACTGCTCATGGATATCCTTGGAAGTTGAACCGAAACCACCCGAGGCCCTGATGCGATCCTGCCCCTTGACCATGCTCGGACTGGTCCTCGTCCTGGGATCGTCGGCCCTGGCCCAGGAGGTGGACCTGGCGGAGCGGCTGCTGCGTTCGGGGGAGCGGGCCTACCAGGCCAAGAGCCATGCCGAGGCCCTGGAGACCTGGTCCCAGCTCCTGGCCCAGGCCCCCACCTCGCCCCAGGCCGCGGACGCACTCCTCCGCATGGCCCGCCACCAGGCGGAGGTGGAAAAGAAGCCCGAGGCGGCCCTCGCCCTTCTGGACAAGCTCCGCACCGAGCACCTCAAGAGCCCCTCGGCGCCCGAGGGGCTGCTCTTCAGGGGCCAGCTCCTGGCCCAAAGGGCCCTGAGGCCCTCGGACCTCAAGGAAGCCGTGGCGGAGTTCAACCGGCTCCTGGACCTCTTCCCCGAACATGCCGCCGTACCCGAGGCCCACCTGGCCCTGGGCCAGGCCTACGCAGATCAGGGGCTCCTGGGCCAGGCCCTGGTGCACTTCACAGAGGTTCGGCGCTGGGACCCCGCCTCCGCGGAAGCGGCCCGGGCCATGCTCCTGGCGGCGGAGGTGCTGGACCAGGCGGGGGACCTCCAGGGCTGCCTGCGGACCCTGCAGAGCCTGACCGAACGCTTCCCGGGCACCCCCAGTGGCGAGGAAGCCGCCTGGCGCCTTCTGGTGCGGGTGAAGCATAGGCTGCTCAAGCCCCCCCTCAAATCCCAGGGTCCCTGGCCTGAGGGGCGCCAGAAGTGGCTGAAAACCCCCACCCTCATGGTCATGGGGGCGGAGGGGGAACCCATCCTCTACCAGGACGACCTGGACCAGGCCTTCCGGCTGGAGCAGAACCGCCTGGTGCCCCTGGGGCCGCCGGTGAAGAACGCCCGGGCCCTCTTCGTGGCCCCCGGCGGTCAGCTGGGGCTGGTGTCCTCCAAGGGCATCGTGCATCGGGAGGAGGGGGCCTCCATGCCTCTGCCCTCCCTGGGTTCCCCCACGGGGGCCTTCCTGGATCGCTGGGGCCACCTCTGGATCTCCGACGCCAAGGCCGGTGCCCTCACGGTGCTTCAGACGGACGGTACGCCCCGCACCGTCCCCTCCCCCGGACTCACCGCCATGGCCCCCCTGCCCGGCGGCGCCATCTTCGCGGCCTCGGATGCCAACCGCACCCTCTACCTGATGGATGCTGCCGGTCAACCCAAGACCACCCTGACCTACGGCAAGGATCTCCCGACCCCCTTCAAGTACGTCCTGGCCATGGCCTCGGATCCCGCGGGCCATGTGGTGGCCCTGGTGGATGGAGGCGATTTCGAAGGGGTGGTGCTCTGGGGGCCCCAGGGGCAGCTCCTCCGGTTCGCCACCTACAAGCAGCTGGGGCTCTCGGGTCGCTTCCGCGCCGTGGCCCTGGACCGGAAGGGGGGCATCCTCCTGGCGGACCGTTCCAACGATCTCATCGTGCGGCTGGATTAGCATGGGAACCCCGACCCGACTTCTCTGCATGGCCCTTCTTTTCACCCTGGGGCTCCAGGCCCAGGATCCCGGCCTGCGGGAGGCCTTGGCCACCGGCAAGGCGCTCTGGGCCCAGTCCGGGGACCGGGAGGGGGCCTTGGCCAAGGTGGAGCCCGTGGTGGCGGCCCTGGGCCCCCAGGCCACCTCCCTGGGACCGGAGTGGGTGCGGGTGCTGGCGGAGGCCCTGAACTGGCTCGCCATCCTGGAGGACCGGGTGATCGCCCGTCGACCCCAGGCGGTGAAGCATCTGGAGACCTTGGTGGAGCTGGACCCCAACCATGACATCGACCGCACAAGCACCAATCCCCGGCTCCAGGCGGTCTTCGACGGCCTTCGCCAGGCGCGCCTCTGTCGGCTCACCCTGAACCTCCAGCCCGAGGGCGGGGTCCTGAAGGTGAACGGAAAGGTGGTGGAGGCCAAGGCGGGCATGCGCTATTTCCTGCCGGGGAAGGTGGGGCTGGACTATCGGAAACCTGGCCACCGCCCCGTGACCCTGGAGGTGCAGTGCGGCGCCAAGGAGGCTCGGCAGGCGGACCTTGTCCTGGAGCGCATCGCCACCACCCTCACGCTGCAGGTGAGCCCCCCGGTGGTCAGCGTGGCCTTGGACGGCAAACCCCTGGGGGAAACCAAGGCGACCGTGGGGGGTGCGCGCCCCGAGGAGGCCGCCCTGGCCGCTCGGCTCGGCGTCCCCCCGGACCAGCTTTCCCAGACCTTCCTGGTGGACGGCCTGGGGGCCGGGGAGCACAGCGTGGAGCTGAAGGCGCCCTGCCATCGCACCAAGCGACTCAAGATCCCCGCGACCTTCACCACCCCCTTCTCCGATCAGTTGCTGGAACCGGTGCAACTGGAGCGGGCCGAGGGACGGCTCTTCCTCAGTTCGCCCCACCCGGGGGGCGAGGCCTTCCTGTCCGGGCGCAGCCTGGGACACCTTCCCCTGGAGGGGGTCAAGGTCTGCGAAGGCACCTACGATCTGCGGGTGGAGTTCCCAGCGGGGGGCCACAGTCAGCGGGTGGTGGTGGTGGACAACCAGGACTTGCGCGTGGAGGTCCGCCCCAAGCCCCGCCTGGCCTTGCTGGGGCTGAAGGGGACCGAGGATTTTGCCGGGCGGGAGCGCCTGCTGGCTCAGTTGCACGGCCTGGTGGAGGGATTGAAGGAAGTCGCCTGCCTGCCCCAGGAGCGGGACGAGCCCCTGGCGGATGCCCTGGCCCGGCTGAGGCTCTCGGGGGAGGCGGAGCTGGTGCTGTACGTGCAGCCTGTGCAGGCGCAGCCCATACGCGAGGTGGAAGTGGTGGTGGCCACCCTCAAGGGTCTGGAGGCCCGGTACCGGGTGCGTCCCCTGGAGCAGGATCCGCTGCGGGCCCTCCAGGAGCGCCTGAACCGCTTGCCCAGCCTGGTGGAGCCAGGCCTCGGGTTGGTGCTGCTGGATGTGCCGGGGCAGCCGGGCCCCTTCGTGCTGGAGGCCCGGGACGAGGCCAAGGCCGCGGGCATCGAGGAAGGCAAGGCCCTGGAGGCCCTGGGAGGCGCTCCGGTGGCCAAAGTGGCGGAGGTGCGCGCCCTGCTCCGGGAGAAAATCGGCCAGGACCTGGAGGTCCAGCAGGGGGGTCGCACCCTGAAGCTGCGGGTGCAGGGCGACCCCCTGGAGCTGCCCGTGCGCGCCCAGGAGTTGTGCTACCCCTTCCTCCTGGAGCATCTGCGCCTGAAGCGGCGGGCGGCCAAGGGGGATGAGGCTGGGTTCCTGGCGCTGCAGGAAGCGCTTGCCCTGATGCACTTCCGCCAGTTCGACAAGGCCCTGGAGATCCTGCGGGACGTCCGGGTCACGGCCACCCAGGGGGTGAGCCAGGGCACCCTGGACTACTACGCCGGTCACTGCCTGCTCAAGCTGGGCCAGGTCTTCCTGCCGGACGCCCGGACGGCCTTTGGCCAGGCCGCCAAGCACCCCAAGGCGACGCTTTTCGGTCCCGAGGGTCCCCTGGTGGCACCCCTTGCGCGTAAGATCCTCGAAGACCTGAAATTCTGACAACCCGCCTGGGAGGTGGAACCATGACACGGAGTCGACGAAAGGAACGGGGCGAAGGCAAAATCGGCTGCATCATCAGCCTCCTCATCTTCGTGGTGGCCGGGGGCATTGCCATCAAGCTGGTGCCGGTCTACATGCACCACGATGATCTGGTGACCGCCTGCCGGGAAGCCGCCACCCGGGCGGGCCTGGTGTCCATCGAGGAACTGCAGAAGGGCCTCGTCGCCAAGGCCCTCCTGCTGGAACTGCCCGAGGCCGCCCAGCCCGGGGCCGTCACCATCACCCGGACTGGAGACCGACGTTCGGGCTTTTGCACGATCAATATCAACTACAGCGAGAAGGTGGATTTTTACGGCCTGACCACCTACACGATGGACTTCAAAAAGAACTTCACCCAGAGCTACATGGACGCACGGTGAGCCTTAGCGGCCAAACAACTCGGGCCGTCAAGCCGTCCACCGGCATAAGGGTTGCCTGAGCCTGCCCATCCAGGCAGGCTGGGATCATGAACCAGGTGTTGATCTCCAATGGGGCGCCGCCGGAACAGCCCCTCCGCCCCGTGCGGATCCCCGGCTCCAAGTCCGTGTCCAATCGGGCCCTGGTGCTGGCGGCCCTGGCCCCAGGGGAGAGCATCCTGCGGGAAGGGCTGGAGGCGGAGGATACCCAGGCCATGCGGCGGGCCCTTGGGGTCTGCGGAATTCCCATCCTGGAGCAGGGACATTGCTGGACCTTGGGGGGTGGACGTTTTCAGGCTCCGCAGGAGCCCCTTCCCGTGGGGGCCTCCGGAACCACCCTGCGGTTCCTGATTCCACTGCTGGCCACCCAGTTCGAGGCTCCCGTGGCCTTCCACGGGGATCCACGCCTCTTCGAGCGGCCCCTGGAGCCCCTGCTCAAGGCCCTGGAACCGTGGGGGGTGCGCTGGGAGGCCCGACCCTCGGGGGGCTTGCTGGTGCCGGGGCGGCGCCCCGAGACCCTGGACACGTGGGTGGATCCCAGCCTGAGCAGCCAGTTCGTCACGGGTCTGGCCCTGGCCGCGGCGGGACTGCCCGGGGGGGGCCGCCTCCGATGGTCCCAGCCACCGACCTCCACCAGCTACCTGGAGCTCACCCGCCACGGCCTGGCCGCCTTCGGGTGCGTGTCCCGACTCGGCACCTCCCAGTGGGAGATCCCCGGGGGATGCCTCAGGCCCGTGGATCGGGTGCTTTCCGGGGATTGGAGCGGGGCTGCCGCCTTCCTGGCGGCGGGGGCGGTCACGGGGCGGAGGGCGGAGGTCCACCCCCTGGATGGCGAGGAACCCCAGGGGGATCGGGCCATGCTCGAACTGCTTGGGTCGGCGGGCTGCCGCACAGGCATGGAAGGACACCGGGCCTGGGCCCAGGGCCCCCTCCTTCGCGGCCTGGAGGCCGACCTCCGTGATTGCCCGGACCTGGGGCCGGTGCTGGCGGCGGTGGCGGCCCTGGCACCGGGCCCCTCGGTGCTCCGGGGGCTCCACACCCTGCCCCACAAGGAATGCGACCGACTGGACGCTTCCGCGGAGCTGGTGCGCTGGTTGGGGGGCACCTGCGAGGTGGTGGGGGACCACACCCTGCGCATCCAACCCGGACCACCGCCTGGGGAGCGCCCCGCCTTTGATCCCCGGAACGACCACCGCATGGCCTTCGCCGCCGCCGTGGGGGCCCTGCGCACCGGAGGCAGACTCCTCAACCCCGGCTGTGTCGGGAAGACCTTCCCCAGCTTCTGGGACGACTGGACCCACATGCTGGAGGGGTGACATGGACCTCCGGGCGGCCTGGC
>CAZPUI010000328.1:0-6152 GCA_964589695.1 uncultured Solibacteraceae bacterium
CCCAGATTCTTTCGAACCCAACGAGCCGCAATGGCCATGGGCACCATGAACACGCCTGTCAGGGCGATCCAGTCCCGGTCCAGGTGGCGAACCTCGATCCACGCGCAGGTCCCCAGGTAGACCGCCGTGAAGTATGAGATGAGTCCCAACCTCACGCGGTTGCCCCGGTGAATGTGACGTTTGGCTTCTGGACTGAGATCGGATGAAAGCACCCCCTGTCGCTGCGCCAGCAACCACTGCAGTCCGAGGCAAAGCGCAAGCATGACCAGGCAGGGCATGTAGATGAAATAGGCCCCGAAGTTCATGGGGTACCGCCCAAGGACACCCGCCGTGAAGGGAAAGAGGGCCACGCACACCAGGAAGGCCAGATTGACGGCCAAAAGGCCAGGGGTGATGCGGGTCATGAGGTGGTACTGCCGATGGTGGCGGTACCAGAACAACCCCAACAATCCCATGCTTAGGATGAACGCGAACAGACCGGGCAGGTTCCCCTTCATGGCGCCCGCCAGCTCCATCATGGATTTCGGGTGCTCCAGGACCGGGATCTTGATCTCCAGGACCATCAAGGTCATGGCAATGGCAAAGACGCCATCCAGGAGCGTCTCCAAACGGGACTTGGAGACCCAGAATTCAGGGAGTGGAGTGGGCTGCATGGGGATCCTCGAGGGCCAGTCTATGCGTATTTCACCCTTGCTACCACCGCTTCGACCCCAGCTTGCTGCAGGATCCCCAACCACCAGGCCTGCTCGGGACGCACCCGATCCCCGGGCCCCTTCACCTCCCAGACCTTCCAGGCCGGACTCTCGGGCCGGTAGAGGAAGAGGTCCGGGAAACCGCTGTCGAAGGCGGTGGGATTGGGCAGCATGGCCTTGAAGACCGTCTTCAGCACGTGAGGTTCGATGCGATGCACCGCCGCCGCCAGGTCCTCCTCCCGCAGGTGGCGCCAGCTCAGGAAGGCCTGGACCACCCCCCACTTCTGCCGAGCCCGGTCCAGAAGCACGGGTCCGGGGGGCTCCAGCGCCCCCAGTTCCGCCCAGCGCCGCTCCAGGATCTCCCGGCGCCGCAGGTAGAATTCGGGTCCCCCGAGGTCCAGGGGCGCCCCTTGGAAGCGATGGAGGAAGGCACCGGGCAGGGGGGCGAAGAGTTCCTCCCAGAACCACAACCCAAAGAGGGCCCGCCACAGCACATTCTCGGCCAAGAAGCCCTCCCACCCCTCGGTCCGGGCGGCTTCCAGGGCCGCCTGTTCCACGGTCCGGTCGGTGAGACGGGGGAGGCACCACACCCTTTCGCCGGAAGCCTCCGGGGCGGGGTGGGCCTCGAGCCAACCCGCCGCCAGGGGCTGGGTGCGGCGCTGACGCTGCAGGAAGGTCCGGGCGAAGCGGGCTTCCCCCAGATCCCGGGGCCGCTCCGCCAGCGCCAAGGCCAGTTCCATGGCCTCCTCCATCCGCTCCAGACGGGCCAGGAGGCGCACCCTCCGCTCCCGGGCGGGGGGACGTTCACTCCGGTGGTAGCAGCCCAGGGCGCGGGCCGGATCCCCCTGCCGTTCCCAGGCGTGTCCCAGGTCATTCAGAAGCCCCTGGAAGCGGCGCTGGCTCCGCACCTCGCCCCGGGGTTCCATGGCCAGGGTTCGCTCCGTCAGGGCCCCCAGGAGGTCGGGGTCCGGGCCCGCGTCCACGGCCTCCCGCAGGCCCCGCACGGACACCAGGAAGTCCACCTCTTCCCGGGTCTGGAAGGGCCGGGCCCAGGGATCCACGGCATAGGGCTCGTACTGGACCCTTCCCAGGTCCGCCACCACGAAGCTGGACAGGTCCTGTTCGAAATTTCCGAAGAAGAGCAGGAAGACCAGGCTCCAGAGCTCCCTGTGGAGGGGGCGCACGGGCCTGAATTCCCGGCGCAGGAGGTCCTCCAGCGCTCCGGGTTCGGCGGTTGCATGCAACCGCTCCAGGAGCTGTTCGCGCCGGAGTCCCTTGCCCCCGGCACCGGACAGGAGCCGCACCAGCTCCTCCCGGGTCACCAGGGGGAGCAGCTCCCCCAGCGGGGCCTCCACGGAACAGAGCCCTTTGGCCAGGAGGGGTTCCAGGGCCTGGGGCACGGAACCGATTTCTGCATAGGTGAGCCCATCCTCCCTGAACCACGGCCCCTTGCGGGTGAGCATGCGGACATAGAGCCTGCGGGAAGGCTCCGGCAGGGTCTGGAAGACCTCCAGGACCTCCCGTTCCTGGGCATGGAGCAGTTCCCCACTGCGCGCCAGGACCTCCGATAGCACCGTCTCGAGGTTCCGCAGGTAGTAGCCCTCGGGCAGGGCCTCGGGCACGGACCTACTTCCCGGCCTTGGGGAAGCGCTCCAGGAGGACCGCCTGACCCGGGGCCTGTCCCCCCTGCACCATGAAGACCCGGTCGGGCAGGATCCGCAGGGTCAGGGGGCCATTGAACTTGTCCTGCACCACCACCTGCGCTCCGGTTCTGGGCACTTCCTTCAGGCCTTGGGCCTCGCAGTATTTGGCGAGCATGGACCCGAGGAGCCTGGCGTCGCCGGCCAGGATCCAGACGCGGTAGGCCTGGTCCCCCACCTTGTATTCGCAGGAAAAGCCCGACCGCAGGCTCGCATAGCCCAGGACATTGTTCAGGGTGAACCGCTCGCTCTGGGGCACCCGATCCTGGGCCGGGAAGGCCCCCAGCAGCTCCGGCAGGCGACTCTCCCCCTCCAGGACCTTCACCATGGCCTCGGCAAAGCGAAGGAGCACCTCCCGGGTACGGGACCCCAGACCTGAGGCATTGAGCTTCACGTAGGTGCTTCCCTTGATGAAGTTGAGGACCCCCCCGTCGTCGTAGTAGCCCTGGGCCCCCACGGGGAGGTAGTTCCCGGGCACGGGTTTCTCCTGGCTGTAGACCCCAAAGGCGCTCAGGGGGCTGTCATGGCGGTACACCTCCACGGTCACCCACTTCTGGTCCTTGTCCTCGTAGTTCTGCACGGTGAGTTCCTGGAAATTGAACTCCAGGAAGCCATCCGCCGCCCCATTGATGTGCTCGAAGAGCTCATTGGGACCGAAGCGCTTGGGCGCCTCCTTCTTCTCCCAGCCCGCCAGGGCCGGGAAAGACACGGTCGTGGTCGGGGACTGGGCGAACACCAGGGCCGGAAGGACCAGGGGCAGGGCGAGGCGGAACATGGACATGGGGGCTCTCCGGGGCCGGGAAGGGCGCAGCCCCAGGATATCCCCGACCCGGGAGGGTCAGGGGTGAGCTTGTGCGAGAAAGCGGGCCACGGAATGCGGATGCTTCCGAGGGTTCACCGCATCCGGCTGGCGCCCAGGGCCCCCAGCACGACGGCCCCCACGATGATGAGGATGTAGATGCAGAGCACGATGAGGGCAAGGATCCCCACGTAGCGCCAGAAGGCCTTCTGGGCCTCCAGGGCGTCTTCCAAATCCCCGGGGGAATGACTGTCCACCAGGGTTCCGATGCGAGAGGCGAAGCGGTTCAGGAAGAGCGCCGCAGGAAACTGGACGGCCGCCATGAGCAAGTATACCAACATCATGCCGAAGCCAAGGGCGGTGCCCGCCCCACCCCCACCCGCCAGGCCACCCGCCACCCCACCCACGGCCAGCATGACGATGCCCACCAGCACCAGGAGTCCCGTTCCGATGAACCCCAGCACCGCCAAAAGGCGCACCCAGGGCTTGGTCTGGCGAAGGAGTTCCACCCAGGCGGGGGAGACGCCACTCGAAGGGGCGGGACTGCCCATGCGACCCGGCTGCAGTTCCGCCTTGGGGGCGGCGTAGGGGTTGGGCGCCGCATAGGGATTGGCAGCAGGCTTGGGGGAACCGAATTCCGGGACCTGGGCCAGTTCAATGGCCACCGGTGCCGGGGCCAGGGCGATGGGGGCAGGTGCTGGGGCCACGGGTTCAGGTGCTGGGGGTGGCGCCAACGGAGCCACCTGTCGAATGGGGGTCCAGACGGCCATGCCCTCCGTCCACACCAGGTCCTCGGGCCCCAACTGGCCGGAGGCCACCATGGACCTCAGCTGTTCCTCAGGCACCGGTCCCATGGATTGACCGTTCTGGACATAGTTCCACTGGCTGGCCATGGCATCTCCTCGGGCAGGACCTGGAATGGTCAGCCCATCTTGGGTGGCCGACGCGACAACGTCAACCGAACCCCTGGCACCCGTATCCCAGCAGGCCCCTCCGGGCCTCCCTCCAGGCCTGCTCATCGGCGGCGGCCAGGACCTCGAGATCCCCGGGGGTGGCCATCGGATCCTCCACCCAGGCGCGCAGGAGTTCGCTCCCATTGATGAGGTCGATGGCCAGGCGGTCGTGCTCGTACTCGTAGGGAAAGTCCCGCCAGAGGGGATAGTCCGGCACCAGCCTCCGCAGGGCCTTGAAGGCCAGGGCCACGAGCCGCCAGGGACGGAAGCTGGCGGGGTCGTAGGTGTACTCGTCTGCATGGATATGGATGCCATGGCAGAGCCGCCCCGCATGCTTGTGGAAGGTGGGTTCGAAGCAGCAGGTGCGCAGGCGGCAGCCCTCCATCCACATCGGCGCCAACCCCTCCATGGTGGCCAGGAGCCGCCGCGGGTCCAGGTCCGGTGCCCCCAACACCTCCAGGGGTCGGGTGGTACCCCGGCCTTCGGAGAGGGTGGTGCCCTCCAGCATCACGGTGCCCGGGTAGGCCCGGGCCATGCCCAGGTTGGGGGCGTTGGGACTGGGATTCACCCAGGTGCGGGTCGGCCAGCCATGCCCCGGGGCGGCCTCGGGCTCCCAACCCTCCATGGCCACCACCTGCCAGGGGAGGTCCAGCCCCAGGGTGGTCACGAAGTACCCGGCCAGTTCCCCCAGGGTCAGTCCGTGGCGCATGGGCAGCGGTCCTGCCCCCACGAAGCTCTCCCAGCCCGGTCGCAGGGTGAGGCCCTCCACCCCCCGCCCGATGGGATTGGGGCGGTCCAGGATCCAGACCTCCTTTCCATGAGCCGCGGCGGCCTCCAGCACATAGCGCAGGGTGGTGATGAAGGTGTAGATGCGGCAGCCCAGGTCCTGGAGGTCCACCAGCAGGACATCGAAGGTGTCCAGCATGGCCGGGGTGGGCCGACGGACCTCCCCGTAGAGGCTGAAGACTGGGATGCCATGCAGGGGGTCCAGGAAGTCGGGAGACTCCACCATATTGTCCTGCTTGTCCCCCCGGAGCCCGTGCTGGGGCCCGAAGGCCGCCGTGAGACGCAGGTCCCCCAGGGAGGCCAGGGCGTCCAGGGCATGGGTGAGGTCCTCGGTCACGGAGGCGGGGTGGGCCAGAAGGGCCACCCGTCGCCCCTTCAGGGGCCGGCGCAGGACCTCATCCCCCAGGAGGCGCTCCAGCCCCATCTTCATGGCAGACGAGGTGGGGAGGCTCCGCCTGCCCACCTCGTGGGGGTCAAAGGATCCGCCGCATGCGTCGGATCCTCGCGAGCGCAGCGAGCAGGCAGTTCGCCCTTTCATGGCAAAAGCTCCAGGGCGAAGGCCTCGGCGTGGTGGAAGTCCGGGGCGCCCGGGGGATGGCGCAGGGACCAATAGGTGCATCCCCCGTCACGGGCTTCCACCACGGCTGTCAGTGCCAGGCGCAGCACCTGGTCGGGGGCGGGATCCGGTACCGTGGCCTCCAGTTCCAGACGGTCGGCCCCCCGGGTCACCCGGAGGCCGGGATCCGCCCCCACCTCCCCGGGGATCCGGGTCCGGTAGGCCTGAAAGGCATAGGCAGCCCAGGCCCCGGATGGGGCGAAGTTGTGTTCCCCGTAAGCCTCCGCCACGGGCAGGGCCAGGAAGGCCTCGAAGCAGGTGTGCTCCCACAGGCCATCGCACCGCTGAGGCGGCCCGGGCTCAGGAAGGACCAGGGCCGCCAGGTTCCCCTCCAGTTCATAGCGGAGCCGCAGCCGCCCCCCCCCCCTGGCCACCCGCACCTCCAGGCGGCGAACGGCGGAACAGGGGGTCTCGGGATGGGGGACAAGGACGGGCATGGTCAGGAGGGCTCCGGGGGCGCGTATTGAAGGACGAGAAGGCTCAGATCATCCTCCAGGGGACGCCCCTGGGCCCAGGTCTGGGCCGCAGCCAGGAGTGCCTCCACGAGGCTTTGGGGACTGCCCCCACCCTGGGTGCGCAGCAGGTCCACCACCCAGGTGTCGCGCA
>CAZPUI010000329.1:0-6132 GCA_964589695.1 uncultured Solibacteraceae bacterium
TCCGCCGGTTCCGCTTTTGGACCGCCAAGGACGGCCCCCAGGGCTTCGCCCAGGTCCTGCCATGCGCCCACAGGTTGCCCAGGGAGGGGTGGGAGGGGACGGAAGAAGGCCTGCTCGGACATGGCCCGATGGCGCGCCCTTGCATCGGGTGCCCCGGCCTGGGCCAGTTCCGCGGCCAGTCCATCGGAACCCGCGGGTTGCAGGGTCCCCTGGAGGCGGTGGTAGAGCAGGATGCGGTCGAAGAGGTTGACGATGGCCGACTGGAATCGGTTCCGCTGGGGGGCCTGCAGGGTGTGCGCCTGGTTCGCCTGGGCCTGGATTTCCTGGAGGTGGGGAATCAGCGTTTCAAAGGCGAAATAGCGGTCTGCGGATTGGGCCAGCCCCATGAGGCCCAGCACCTCGGGGTCGTTGATCACAAAGACGGGCTGGCGGAAGGCCACCCGGGGCCGCACCAGGAGGTCCAGCAGCCATTCGTCCGCCGACACCCTCCGCCCCTCGAAACGGAAATCCTGCTGGCCCCGGAGCATCAAGAGGGAATTACGGGCAATGGAATCCAGGGGCTTGACCCGCCCCCCTTCCAGCACGGGCAGGCGGCCGAAACCCGCCAGGTCAAAGCCCCGCACGGGCGCCGGTGCCCGCAGGGTGAACAGGGCCGCCAGGAGGGCCAGGACCCCCGCCATCCAGGACATTCGGGCCGCGGCGTTCATGGGGTCGTCCTTGGGTTGGGGTTGGGCTGAGGGGAAGGGTCGGCGTGATCGTGGCTCCCGGGCTCCCCATCGGGCGCCCCGCGGGGGGTCCTGGCGAAGCCCGGCCGCCCCGTGGGTCCGCTGCGGAAGAGCATCATGAGGAAGTGGACCAGCAGTCCCAGGGAGACCAGGACGCAGGAGATGTAGGGCATCAGCCAGCCAGGGTTGCGCACAACCTGCAGGATGCTCAGGGTGTCGTCCTTCCCGAAGCTGGCCTGGTAGAAGGTCATGCCCTCATAGCGCAGGGGCTGGTTCATGGAGATGAGCACATCCCGACGCTCCCCCTTCCCGGGGTGCACCAGGTGCACCTGACTGGAGAAGTTCTTGGGGATCTGGGTGCCGGGATAAAGATCGTGGTTGAACTTCTTCAGGGTGAGGGCGTAGGGCAGCACCAGGCGCCGGGGGCGCAGGCCCAGGGTGTAGGTGCGTCCCCCAAACTGGAAGGACTGGGCCTCCTCGAGCACCAGCGAAGTCAACCAGAGCCCCAGGCTCCGCCCCTCCGCCAGGGGTTCCACGCAGGCCGCGGCCCGATTGGGCTCATCGTCCCGGGTGGAGGGGGCCAGGGGCACAAGGCGCACGTTCACCCCCACCCCCGCATTCACACGGGTCGGGGGGTCCGTGGCCTGACGCTGGAACAGGTCCGCGTGGGGCCAAAAGCCCCGGGGTGCCAGGGTCAGGGGGGTGCCCGGAAGGGCGAGGGGTTTCCCTGCGACCAGGAGGGATTGGGGGATGGCGTAGACCTCGTCGTGGGCCGGATCCGTGACATCCGTGACCACCAGCTCGACTTCCCGGAAATGTTCAACGAAGTTGACGGTCTGCCCCTCTTCGATGGCCATGCGGGTATCGATCTGATAGGCGGCGCTGACAAATTCCCCCAGCACAAGAAGGATCAGTCCGCCATGGATGATCCAGAGTCCTGCCTTTTTCCAGGTGAATTTCATGCGCTGCACCAGGACCGCCACCAGGTTGATGAGCAGCACCAAACCCACCAGGCCCCCCCCAGGGAAGACCGGGAAGAGGTAGGCCGATCCCCGGGGCCCCCACCAGACCCAGAAGCTCCGCATGTAGACTTCCACGGCCCCAAAGGTGCCCATGTTCACCTGGGCCAAGGTGCACAGCAGCACCAGGGCCATGAGCAGCCCCAGACAGACGATGGTGAGCTGCAGGGAACTGGCGAACTTCCAGAGCCGGGTCCCAAGATGTCTAAGCCATTGCATGGTCACAGCCTCCAGTGCGCCTGCGGTCTGACACGCGGCGCGGCAGCATTGCTAAGCAGGACGCAGGCTTTCCAGAAGGGCCATGAAACCCGGAAGCGCCTGCCCCACGGGTCCAGGGTCGCCCGCGAGCTTCAGGACCCAGGTGCGTCCGTCGGGCCCCGCCAGCTGCCCCACCACCATGTGGCTGGTGCCCTCGCCCCGGAACTCGTAGACCTGAAGAGGCCCAAGGGCGGTCTGCAGGGGCTTCCGGAATCCAGGAATCGCCCCCTCCTCCACGGGACCCAGGCCGATCTGGCCGCGCCACCGGTTGACGTTTTCCAGCTCGCCCCCCGCCTGGCCCCCCAGCGCCACCACGGTGCACTCCAGGCGGCCCGGAACCGGGGCCACCAGGGTGGCCACCCGCATGCCATCCCCCGGGGCCTCGGTCCAGCCCTTGGGGAGGGACCAGACCAGCCCCCCGGGGGCCCGGGGGGCTTCGACGCGCCCACCCTTGGGCACCCGGTAGCGCACCACCTCATCCCGCTGACAGGCCAGGAACAGCAGGGGAAGCGACATCAGCATCGCGGCGAAGACACGCATGGTCACCTCGGAGGAAGGGTCAGTGGCCGAACACCGAAAGCACCTCGTCCAGGCGCGCCGCAAGCTCCCGATCCTTCGCGGTCAGGCCCCCGGTGTCATGGGTGGTGAGGGTGATGCGGACGTAGCCCCAGCCGAAGGCCAGGTCAGGATGGTGGTTCAAGGCCTCGGCAGGTCCCACGAGCGCCTCCACGATCCGGAAGGCGGACAGGAAGTCCGGGGTTTTCAGTTCCCGCACCAGGGTACCCTTCGACTCGATCCACGCCATGCATCCCTCCCCGGCACGGGACACGGACGAAGCCGCCCTCGTACCGGGGCTTGGATGCCAGTGGAGGGTTTTCCGTCTGGACTTCATTGCAGACCTCGTCCCACCGCTGCGGGACCAGCGTCTGGATGAAAACGTGTTTCAGGCTCGCTCCAAGCACCAGACCAAGCTTCGGAGAGACCTTGGACGCTCGCCGACAGGGGCAGGACACCAAGGTGCACATTTATGAATCAAGTCCTAAAGAAACGGGGTGGATGATGCTCTTGGCATGGGACACCTGGTGGTAATCCTGCGCGCTCCGTCACATTTGACCCTGTCCATGGCCGAGGTTGGCACAGTCCCAGGGGTCCTGCCCTAGGATGAATCCAAAGCCTCGCAACAGGAGGGAGCCCTGAGCGAACCATCCCGCAAGCCCATGACCCACCGCGGGTCCCTGAAGACCGCGGGAGCGGTCGGCGTGGCCGCCCAGGTGGGGGGCATGGAGGGGGCCGGTCTCACCGCAGGGAAGGACCCCAAATCCGGCACGGGCTGGGAGTCCTTCAACCCCAATACGCAGTTCTTCAACCGGCGCCCCTTCCAGGTCCCAGGTCCTGCCTTCCAGCCCGTGGGCCCCGTCACCCGACCCAGCCACCTCACGGACTACGTCTTTGGCCGGGTGGCGCGCTTCCAGAAGGCCCTGGAAGCCCATCCGGAGTGGAAGCTCACCTGGTGGAAGGGGACTCTGGCGGGACTCTGGTACGCCCTGGTCCTGGTCACGATCTATGCCGGGGCCACCTTGTCTGGGGAACAGGAGACCAAGGCAGGCCTGCGCATCGGCGGTGCGGGGCTCTTCCTTTGCCTGCTCCTGGGGGTCGGCCTCTGGCGTCTGCTGGCCAGGGAAGGACACCGGGCTTAGCATGCCGAACCACCCCGCTTCCCACGCCGACGAGGTCCGGGCCCGCCTGGCCCAACGTCGGCTCTGGGAGGCCGGGGGGGTGCTGGGGGCCCTGATCCTGCTGCTCCTGGTGGCCTGGCTCAGCGGTCGGTGGGCCCAGGCGGATCTGCAACCGGCCCTCCACCGGGCCCGCCCCGGTGCCCACCATTTCCGGGCCGAAGGGGAAGGACTCTTCCGGGCCTTTGGCGATGCGGCGGAGCGGCAGGACCTGGGCTTCGTGGCCCTGGGAATGGCCAGTGGCTATGGTGGCCCCCTGGAGCTGGCCGTGGCCGTGGATGGGACGGGCCATATCACCGGCGTGGCCGTGGCCTCCCACAAGGAATCCCTGGAGTGGTTCGAAAGGGTTATGAAGGCTCCCCTGCCCTCTCAGCTCTTCGGGAAGGGGCCCCTGGAGCCCTTCCAGGTGGGCAGGGACCTGGATGGGGTCACGGGAGCCACCTACAGCGCCAAGGCCCTGGGGGAGGCGGCCCTCCGGGGAAACCGGCGGGCCGCCCAGGCCCTGGGCCTGCCCCTGCCCCCCCTGCCCGAACCTCCGCTGCGCTTCGTGGGACCGGAGTGGGTCGTCCTCGGCCTCTTCGGCCTGGGCCTCCTGGCCCACCACGGCCTGCACCGTCTGCGCCGCCAGGCCCGCTGGGTCTCCCTCCTGACGGGGCTTCTCTTCCTGGGCTTCGTCTACACCCTGCCCCTCACCCTGGGCTTCGTGGCCCGTCTCCTGTTGGGCTACTGGCCCCCCTGGCAGACCCACCTCTACTGGTACCTCCTCCTGGGGGGGCTGGTCCTCCTGATACTCCTCGAGGGGCGGAATGTCTACTGCGCCTGGTTCTGCCCCTTTGGCGCGGCCCAGGAATGCGTGGGGGTCCTTGGGGGGGCCAAGGTACGCACCCCCCGCCGCCACCACCGTTGGCTCCAGTGGTTCCAGCGGGCCATGGCCCTGGGCGCCCTGCTCCTGGGGGTCTGGTACCGCAACCCCCTCCTGGCCAGCTTCGAACCCTTTGGCGCCCTCTTCAGCCTCACGGGCTCAGGAATCCAGTTCATCGTCCTGGGCCTCGTGCTCCTCGCCGCCCTCTACCTCCGCCGACCCTGGTGCGGCTACCTCTGCCCCGTGAGCCCCGTCCTGGATGGGCTCCTTGCCCTGCGCACCGCGCTGCTACAGCTATGGCCAAGAAACCGCGGCAACGCCTGAACGAGGCCCTTGTGCTGGGCTTCGTCCTCACCCTGGCGGCACTCCTGGTCGCCCACACCTGCCGTGTCGTGGAGACCCAGAACCAGGCGCCGACCGCGATCCCACAGCCGGTGAAGGCGCCATGACCACCCGTCGAACTTTCCTCCGCGGCATCGCCGCCTCGGGTGCCCTTGGACTCCTGGGCCACGGGGTCCTGCGTCTCCTGCGCAAGGATCTATCCACCGTGGGGGAAACCCGGCTGCTCATGGGCACCCTGGTAAACCTGAGACTGGTGGGTGAGGACCCCACCCGGACCCGGCTGGCCCTGGGGGCCTGCTTCCAGCGCATGGAGGACCTGGAGCGGTGCTTCAGCCGTCATCGCCCCGATGGGGAGGTGGCCCGCCTCAACGCCGAAGGTCGCCTGACGGAGGCCAGTCCGGGGCTGGTGGCCCTGGTCCAAAGCGCCCTGGAGCTGAGTCACGCCACCGAGGGTGCCTTCGATCCCACGGTCCTGCCCCTTCTGTGCTGCCATGGCACTGGCCGGGGCGCGGATTTGGCCGAGGCCCGGAGGCGCGTGGGCTTCCAAAAGCTCGATGTGGGAAGCCGGAGCCTGGCCTTCGCGGAACCGGGCATGGGGCTCACCTTGGATGCCCTGGCCAAGGGCCACATCGTGGACCAGGGGGCCTCCGTGCTGCGGGAGCACGGTTTCCAGCATTTCTTCCTGGAAGCCGAGGGCGACCTGGTGGCCGAGGGCCCCACGCCCTGGCGCCTGGGTCTCCAGTCCCCCCGAGGCAGGGGCACCCTGGCGGCCTTCCCCGTGAAGCATCGCGCCCTGGCCACCTCCGGGGACTACCAGCACCCCCACACGGGGGATTTCCGGGAACACCACATCGTGGACCCCCGCACGGGGCATTCAGCCCCCCACTTGGCCAGCGCCTCCGTCCTGGCCCCCACCGCCGCCCAGGCCGATGCCCTGGCCACGGCCCTGATGGTGATGGAACCCAGGGCGGGCCTGGCCCTCCTGGCGACCTTGCCGAATGTGGATGCCTGCCTGGTGTCCAAGGCTGGAGACGTGGTCCGCACGCCCGGGTTCCCGGGCGCTTAGGGCACGATCCCGTGGGGTGGAAAGGGGCTGCGCAGGAGCGCCTCCAGGGCCTCCACCAGGGCACGGTTCCCGCGCTGGTTCAGCAGCATGAGGTCCTGGATGGCCTCCTCCAGCTCCCCTTGGCGTA
>CAZPUI010000330.1:0-2367 GCA_964589695.1 uncultured Solibacteraceae bacterium
CACCTCCGCCGAAGCCCTGGCCCTTGCCGCCCGGGAGACCATCCCGGTGTGCCTGGTGGACCTGCGCCTGGGGCGCGAGGATGGCATGCAGCTCTGCCTCGACCTGCGGGAACTGGACCCTACCCTCCGCACCCTCATCATCACCGCCTATCCCGCCTACGAAAGTGCCGTGAGCGCCCTGAAACTGGGCATCGCCGATTACATCTCCAAGGCCGAAGCCCCCTCGGTGATCGTGGACAAGGTGCGCAAGGCCTTGGAAGCCTATGGGGAGGGACTCCGGCAGCAGACCCTGCGGACGGTGGAAGGCACGGGCATCGCCCTCTACTGCAACCACACCCTGATGCGCGGGGCCCTGGACCTGGTGGCCCGCCAGCGCGAGGGTTACTGCGTCACCCACCATCCCGACCCCGCCAGCATTCCGACCTACCCCAATCCCGCCACCCGGCTCGTGCTCCTGTGCGAAACCTGCGTCTCCGCGGAACGCCTCGTGGAGGGTCAATTGCTGCGGGACCTTGAGGTGGCCTACCCGGCCGCCCATGTGGCCGTGGCCAACAGCGGACTGCAGGAGGAGGCCCAAATCGCCCTCCTGGAGCAGGGCGTCCGGGGCTTCCTGCCCCGAAACGCCTCCCTGGAAACCCTGGACCAGGCCTTGGATGTGGTGCTAAGGGGCCACTACTGGATCACCCGCTCCGTGACGGCGCAGATCCTGTCCCGCATGCTCTCCGTCCGTCCCCGACCGGAACCCGCGGTGGACCCCCTGCGGGAGCGTCTGAGCCGAAGGGAGATGGAGATCCTGGTGGCCATGTCCAAGGGCTTTTCCAACCTGGAGATCGGGGACCGTCTCTTCATCAGCGAAAGCACCGTGAAGGCCCACATCCACCGCATCCTGCACAAGCTGAACGTCAAGAGCCGCACCCAGGCCGTACTCCGGGCCCTGGAGCTGCGCCTGCTGTAGAGATCGGCAGGTCCCCTCCCCTGCGAGGCCCCACCCTCACGTGCAGATGGACCAAAAGTTGTAAGTCCCGCATCCCGCCGCCGAAAAAATACGTCCTGCGGCCAACTGTGCGGAACCTGGTCCCTGTGGTTACCTTTGATCCGAAATCTGATTGACATCTTGCGATCGTCCCCACGCCCCGAATGGGCGTGAACCACGCACCACCTGCATCGCCTCTCCACCCGCACCCCCAGGCGCCCCCTCAGGCGCCCATCTCCCCCATTGCCCGGAGGCCACCATGCAACTTCGTCGTTCCATCCTGGGACTCGCTGCGATCCTCGTGATCGCCAGCCAGTCCCCCAGTCTGCTCGCCGCCACCTACCAGAAGGTCCCCTACCTCATCCCCGGCAATGGGGCCGGCACCATGGGCATCGTGTTCCAGACTTCGGCGGCCCCGGGCTCGGTGGTCATCACCTGGGGCACCACCCCGGATGCCAACTTCGCCACAGCCCCGGCCCCCACCCTCACGAACGCCGCAGGATTCGTCTACCGCACGCTCCTCACAGGGCTGCCTGAAGGCCAGCGGGTCTACTACAAGGTCACCATGGACGGCCTGGTGAACACCGGCTCCTTCGTGGCCCCCCGTGCCAGTGACACCAATGACCTCTCCTTCTACGTCTACGGTGATACCCGCACCAACGTGGGCTCCCACAATGCCGTGGCCCAGAAGCTCATGGCGGACCTCAACCTGGCTCCCCACCAGCGGGCCACCTTCCTGATGCACTGCGCCGACTACGTGGCCACGGGCACCAGCGAGAGCGACTGGACCAGCACCTTCTTCAATGCCGCCTCGGGCGCCGATATCCGCACCATGATCGCCAACATCCCCATCGTGGGCGCCGTGGGCAACCACGAGGGTTCCGGGGGCGGCCTGCTGAAGAAATACTTCCCCTACACCTTCTGGCCCGCCAGCGGCCTCTACTACAGCTACGACAATGGCCCCGTGCACGTCGCGGTGTGCGACAGCGAGACCGTGAGCTACACCTCGGGATCCGCCCAGTACAACTGGCTCAAGGCCGACCTGGAGGCCTCCACGGCCCCCATGAAGATCGTCATGTGGCATTCCCCGGCCTACAGCGCCAATGGTGGCCACGCCAATGTCACGGCCCTCCAGACCTCCTTGGTAACCCTTTGTGAACAGAACGGCGTGCAGGTGGTGATCTGCGGCGACAACCACTACTACGCCCGCATCCTCAAGAACGGCATCAACCACATCACCTCGGGCGGACGCGGGGCCCCCCTTTACACGCCCGTGCCCTCCACCTCCGCGCTCCCGAGGTCCTCGCCGGCCTACCACTTCGTGCCCTTCGATGTAAACGCCACCCTCGGCACCACCACACATCAAATCGCCCACCTTGGTTTCTGCATTATAA
>CAZPUI010000330.1:2377-6129 GCA_964589695.1 uncultured Solibacteraceae bacterium
GTCCTCCTCCTCCGTCCTCCAGAAGTCCTCGTCGGCCTACCTCTTCGTGCGCTTCGATGTGAAGCCCAGCCTGGGCACCATCACCGGCACCGTGGTGAACAGCAGCGGCGCCACCATCGAGACCTTCAACCTGGCCACCAACGCACCCGCCAGTCCCATCACCATCAGCGCCCAACCCCAGAACGCCACGGTCACCGCCCCGGCCACCGCCACCTTCAGCGTGACCGCCACGGGCCCGAGCCCCCTGACCTACCAGTGGAAGAAGAACGGCGCCAACATCACCGGGGCCACCTCCTCCAGCTACACCACCCCCGCCACCTCCGTCGCCGACAATGGGGCCAAGTTCATGGTGGCGATCACCTCCGGCGCGAGCACCAAGAATTCCGCCGAAGCCACCCTGACGGTGAACGGGGCCCCCGTGGCACCCACCATCACCACCCACCCCGCCTCCACCGCGGTCACCGCGGGCCAGACGGCCACCTTCTCCGTGGTGGCCGCGGGCACGGCGCCCCTGACCTACCAGTGGGCCAAGGGCGGAGTCGCCATCCCCGGAGCCACCTCCGCCAGCTACACCACCCCCGCCACCACGATCGCGGACAACGGCTCGACCTACGCCGTCACCGTCACCAACAGCGTCGGCAACGCGGTCTCCAACAACGCCACCCTGACGGTGAACCCCGCCGCCGGCAACCTGGCCCTGGGCAAGGCCGCCACCGCCTCCGGCACCTACAGCACCTATGTGCCGGCCAATGCCTTCGATGGCGTGACCACCGCACCCTCCTACTGGGCCGTGAGCACCAGCACCGCAACCCAGTGGCTGGCGGTGAACCTGGGCGCCCCCGCCAGCGTCACCAAGGCCAAGGTCGTGTGGAGCACCACCAACTATCCCAAGAGCTACGCCATCCAGTATTTGAATGGCTCCACCTGGACCACCGCTTGGTCCACCACCGCCGGCACGGGCGGGACCAAGGACATCACCTTCACCGCCAAGACCGCCCAGCAGTGGCGCATCTACGCCACAGTCAAGAACGCCAGCTACTACACGGTCTACGAGTTCCAGCTGTTCAACTGAACCCTCTTAAGTTCAACCCCAACGTTCCAAAGGCCGGGTCATGCCCGGCCTTTGTGTTTGTGGTCCCAATGTTCAGTCCTCACGAAACCCATTCCAAGCCCGATAGGGCTACCTGAGGATGCAGGAATGAGTCGATGAGGGTACGGGGAGGTTGGCTCCTGGGGTTGGCGTGGTTGGGGCTGAGTCTGCTCCAGGCGGCCGACCTGCCCAGGCCCACCCTCAGCCAGATGGTCCACAAGCACTGGGGTCCCCGGGAAGGCTTGCCCCAGATTTCCGTGCAGGCCCTGGCGCTGTCCCCGGAGGGCTACCTCTGGGTGGGCACCCAGGCGGGGCTTAGCAGATTCGATGGAGCCCGGTTCAAGACCTTCGATCGGAGGACCGTCAAGGCCTTCCAGCAGGATTCCATCCGTGCCCTGTGTTTCGACAGGCACGGCACCCTGTGGGTGGGTACGGGCCGCGGGCTGCTGCGCTTGCAGGGGGGCCGCTTCAGCCCCGTGGACGCGCAGGGGCACCTGGGCCAGATCTACTCCCTCCTGGACGCAGGCGATCGTCTCTTGGTCGGATCCGAACGCGGCCTGTTCGCCTGCCGGGATGGACGTCTGGATCCAAGACCGCTGCTGGCGGAAGGCTACGTCATGTGCATGGTCCGGGAGGCTTCGGGTCGTCTCTGGCTGGGCACCGATCACGGACTGTTCAACCTGGAGGGGGACCAGGTCCAGAGGGTGGCCGCAACCCTGCCCGATCCCTTCGTCTCCGACCTGTGCCTGGATCCCCAGGGGCGACTTCTGGCGGCGACCCAACGGGGGGTCGTTCGCCTGGAGGGAACCCGGGTCCAAACCCTGGCCAGCCACCAGGACCTGGAGGGGGGTGCCGCCTCGGCCGTGCGGGTGGACCGCCAGGGCCGGGTGTGGATCGGCAGCACCAGCTCACCTCTCCTGAGAATCTCGCCCGATGGCTCACGGAACCGGAGCAGCCTGGGCTCCGACCGTTCCCTGCGCATCAACACCTTTCTGGAAGATGGCGCAGGCAACGTCTGGGTGGGTTCCCATGATTCGGGGCTGCACCTCTTTTACGAGGGGACCTTCATCCCCGTGGGTCCTCCCCAGGGACTCTCCCACGGCAATGCCCGCAGCCTCTGCGCCGCCCGTGGGGGAGGGGTCTGGGTGGCCACCGGGGGAGGGGGTCTCAACCTCCTGCGACCAGAGGGCATCACCACGCTGCGCAAGGAGGACGGGCTCCCGTCGAACGATGTCCTGACGGTGCTGGACGACCCCGTGCATGGGCTCTGCGCAGGTACCCGGGCAGGCTTCTTCCAGCGGAAGGGAGGGCAGGTTCGAACCCTGACGGTGGATCAGGGGCTCCGGGCCGGGGCCATTCGCGCCCTGCTCCCCGCCCCGGACGGCACCCTGTGGCTGAGCACGGAACGGGGCATCCACCGATGGAACGGGGCCCGGTTAGATGTACTACCCGGTTCAGACCGCGTTGGCCGGATCCACGATCTGCTGCGGGATGGCCAGGGTGATGTCTGGGTTGGAGCGACCACAGGCCTCTGGCGGTGCCGTGAAGGACACACCGAAGCGGTGTCCGCGGGTCCCGATGCGCCCACGGGCTCGGTCTACGCCTTGACCCTGGATGACCAGGGACGGATTTGGATGGCCGCCAGTGCGGGCCTGCGCATGTGGGACGGCCATCGGATCTGGACCTGGAATGCGGATTCAGGAGTGGAAGTCGTCCCCGTCATAGGCATCGTGTCGGACCACCTGGGCGCACTCTGGCTGACCACCAACCAGGGGATCCATCGCCTCCTGATCCAGGACCTGATCAGCCAGGCCCGGGGCGGCCCCAAGGTGACCCTGACCACCTTCGGCCTGGACGATGGTTTGGTGGAGGCCGAGGGCAATGGGGGGTCTTCGGGGGCCAGCCGTCGGCTTCCCGAGGGCCTGGGGTTCGTCACCCCCGCGGGCGCGGTCTTCGTGGATCCCCGCCGCCCCCTGTCCGCACCGGTCCCCAGGGTGACCCTGGAGACCTTGCAGGTGAACGGCCAGGAGGTGCCCCTCCGGGAGGGCCTGCACATCCCCCCCGAGGCCCGCTACCTGCAGTTCGACTTCAGCGGGATCAGCCTTGAACGGGGCCACCTGGTCAGTCATCGCTACCTGCTGGAGGGCTACGACACGCGGTGGGTGGAGACCGGAAAGGAAAGGAGCCCGCGGTTCTCCGCACTGCCGCCAGGCCCCTACAGCCTGCGCATGGCGGCTCGCATCAAGGAGGGTCCCTGGGTGGAGGCGAGTCGTCCCTTGGCGTTCGACCTGGAGCCCGCCTTCCACCAGACCTGGTATTTCCGGACCCTGGGGGTGGCCCTGGCTGTGGGCGCCCTCCTGGGCCTTCAGCTGATCCGGCAGCGGCAACTCCGGCGACGGGCCGAAGCCTTGGAAGGTCTGGTCCAACAGCGCACGCGGCCGTTGAACGAAAAGCGGGCCCACCTCGCCAAAGTCAACGCCATCATCAAATCCATCAACGAGAAGCTGGATTTCGCCGAGCTGCTGGAGTCCATCCTCCACGAGACCAGCGCCATCCCCGGAGTCCAAAGGGCCACGGCCCTCGTGTTCGACCCTCACCTGCAGGCCTTCGTCTTCCGCTCCTGCCTCGGCTGCGGCGAGCATGACCTCGTCCTCGGTGAGCT
>CAZPUI010000331.1:0-6085 GCA_964589695.1 uncultured Solibacteraceae bacterium
GGCGCCGGGGGGGGGAGTAGCAGCAGGGAAGGGGGACCCCGGAGGCCACGCATGGAAACCTCAGGCGAAGGCGCCCCAGTCCGTCTTCCGCATGTCCCCCTGGGTCTGGAAGGTGCGGTGCATGCCGAAGGCCAGGGCGAGGCTGAGGGGGGCATGGCCTCGCTGGGTGAGGCGCACGTAGTCCCGGAGAAGCGGGCGGTAGGCGGGATCGGCGCAGTGTTCGAGGATGAGTTCCGCCCTTTCCTGGGGATCCTTCCCCCGGAGGTCCGCCACGCCGTGCTCGGTGACCACCACCTGCACGCAGTGCTCGCTGTGGTCGGCGTGGCTCACCATGGGCACGATGGCGGAGATGAGGCCGCCCTTGGCGGTGGAGGGACAGCTGAAGATGGACAGGTAGGCGTTCCGGGTGAAGTCGCCGGATCCGCCGATGCCATTCATCAGCGTGGTCCCCAGCACATGGGTGCTGTTGACGTTGCCCGCCAGGTCCATCTCGATGGCCGTGTTCATGGACACGATGCCGATGCGCCGCACGATCTCGGGGTGGTTGCTGATCTCCTGGGGCCGCAGCACCAGGTGCTCCTTGAAGAAGTCCAGGTTTCCCGTGACGCGGTTCCGGGCCTCCTCCGACAGCGTGAGGGCACAGGTGGAGGCAAAGGTGCAGCGGCCGTTCTCCAGGAGGGGCACCACGGAGTCCTGGAGCACCTCGGTGTACATCTGGAAGGGGGGGATCTCGGTACTGCGGCCCAGGGCGGCCAGCACCGCATTGGCGATGTTGCCCACACCCGACTGCAGGGGCAGGAAGCTGGCTGGAATGCGACCTGCCCGCATCTCCGCCACCAGGAATTCCGCCACGTTCTCTCCAATCCGGTCCGTGACGGGGGTGGCCTCCTCGAAGGCCCCCACTTCATCCCCCGAGGCCGTGCGCACGATGCCCACGATCTTCCGGGGGTCCACCCTGCAGATGGGGGCACCGGCCCGGTCCGAGGCGCTGAAGATGGGGATCTCCTGGCGGGCGGGGGGATCCTTGGGCTCCAGGATGTCGTGCATGCCCAGGAAGGTGGCGGGCACGGTCTCGTTCAATTCCAGGAGGATGCGGTCCGCCAGGCGCAGGTAGGTGGGGGAGGCCCCCACGGAGGTGGTGAGCACCAGCCCCCCGCCCGCCGTCACATCGCAGACTTCCACGATGGCCCAGTGGATGGGCCCCAGAAAGCCGTACCGAACGTTCTGGGGCAGCAGGGACAGGTGCATGTCCACGAAGCGCACCTTCCCCGCGTTGATCTGCCTGCGCAGCAGGGCATTGGACTGGTACGGCGTGCGGAAGCTGATGGATTGGGCCTCCGCCAGGGCTCCGTCCAGGCTGGGGCCCGTGGAGGCCCCTGTGAGGACCCCCACCTTGAAGTCGCGCCCCGCGGCATGTTCCCGCTGGGCCTTCTGGGCCAGGGCCAAGGGGATGCGCTTGGCGGCACCGGCGGGGGTGAAACCACTGAAGCCCAGGGTCTGGCCGTGCTGGATGAGGTCGGCAGCTTCTTCGGCAGTGAGGAAGGGAAAGGGCAAGGACATGGCAGCTCCTGGAGGGGGCGGGAGCGAGCCTTCGGTCCCCAGGGGCGAGCTGGAGGCGAAGGAACGGCGTTGAACCCGACGGTCAGGGGACGTTCACAGGAACGCCACCGGGCCGCCTGGAGCCACTCTAGACAAAGTGAAAGGGCCGAAACAAGGAGGGTTGGGTTGGGTTTACAAATCGCCAGTGTCCGGGTGCAAGAACGGGGCTTGCAGGTTCCCCGAGGCCAGCCCGACCCCTGCGTCACAGTGCCCGTGGCACCCGCTGCCGATCACTGGCGAGCCTGGGGGCCTCCAGGGGTGCCACCCCCGACCCCACCCTTTCCAGGGACCCCCCGCGCGCTTCGATTCTCCGCGCCCTGCGTCCAGCTGTTCCTGCCATGTCCTTTCAAGAGGCTCGGATCCACAGGAGGCAACGGCCTACGGCCACCCCCCATAGCCCGGTCGGCCCGCCCACACGAGGGCTGCCAGGCTGTTGCGTCCGTCCCACCAGGGCTGGAGGCTATCCGCCAGGATCTGGCCCCGGAGGCCCTTGGGCTGGGATTTGGGGCCCAGGACCGCCGCCCCCGGGGGGACCACGAGCCAGGAGGTCAGGGCCACGAAGGCGTTCACGCCAAAGGCATTGTCCCGGGCCAGCACCACGTAGTGGCTCTCCTGCTCCAGGGGGTCCAGGGGCCAGGGCATGGCGGGACTGGGGTGGTCCAAGCCCGCGGCCCAGAGGCCCATGGCCTTGGCATTGGCCGCCAGAAGGCGGTCCAGGGGCATGCGGTTGCTCACATGAAGCAGGAGGATGCCCTGGGGCGCCACATGGTCCAGGAAGGTCGTCAGGGCTTCGGCCGTGAGGAGGTGCCAGGGCACCTGGCCCCCGCTGAAGGCGTCCACCAGAAGGACATCGAAGCCCTGGGAACCCTGCCGCAGTTCGGCTTCCAGCAGGCGTCGACCGTCCCCGATGCGGATGTCCACCGCCGCCGGGCAACTGTTGACCACCCCGAAGGTCGCCCGGGGGCCTGCGGCCAGGTGGGCGACCATGGGGCTTATTTCGTAGAACCGAAGGGTGTCTCCCACCTCCCCATAGGCGGAGAGGGAGCCAATGCCCATGCCGACGCCCCCCAAACGGAGGCGGCCCTTGCGGGCCCGCTGCATCCGCAGCACCTGCCCCAGGGCCGAGGAGGGGCCGTAGTAGGCGAAGGGGGTGCGGAGGTCATTGTCCCGCTGGATCCCATGGATCACCCGCCCCATGGCCATGAACTTGAAACCCTCAGGGCGCTCCACCGTGACCACACCGTATTCATCGCGGTAGCTGGTGCCCGGGCGTCGGGCCTCCTGTCCCGCGGCCCAAAGGCCCAGAACCAGGGGCACGGCGGCGCCCAGGGACAGGCTTTTCGCCCCTCCCAGGCCCCGCACCCACAGGAGGGCCACCAGGCCACACAGGCAGATGGCGAGGGGGAACTCATGGACCCGATCGAAGAGGAGGGGGGCACCCAGCCCCACCGCTAGGCCCCCCAGGGCTCCCCCCGTGGACATGGCAAAGTAGTAGCGGGTGAGTTCCCCGGCTGCGGGGCGCAGGCTGAAAAGATGACCATGGACCAGCAGGCAGCCTGAGAACACCACCAGGGTGGCGGCGCTGACCAGGAAGAGGGGGTGGGCCTGTTTCCGGGCCCAGGCCAGGAGCAGCAGGGCCACGAGGAAGCCGCCCAGCAGGAGGCCGAAGGTGCGCAGGTTCGCCTTGAGCCACCGGGAATCGAACCAGAGCACGAAGGTCAGGAGGTAGGCCACCAGGGGCAGCACCCACAGAAGGGGAATGTTGGCCACCTCCGTGGCCAGGTGGTTGGTGGTGGCCATGAGGAGGATGGTGCCCACGGCCGAGGCCAGCATCCACGGCCCCCACGGCTGACGGGGTGAAGGCTCGGGTGCCGGGGCTGGGAAATGGACCGTCCCTGACCGGTGGGCGGTGCGGGCCATGAGAAGGGCGTAGGCCACCAGGAGCAGGAAGGTGAGCCAGGCCTGGGCCTCCCGGGAGAGGAAGGGCTCCACCCCCAGGGGGAAGAGGAGGAGGCCCGCCAGGGAACCCACGTTGGAGAAGGCGTAGAGGCGGTAGGGCGTCTGGCCCTGGAAGGATCGGGCGAACCAGGCCTGCACCAGGGGGGCGGTGCTGGCCAGGGCGAAGAAGGGCAGGCCGATGGAGCCCAGGAGGAGTTTCAGGAGGTCCCGCACCAGGGACACCTGGGCGGGATCGGGGGCCCATGCGGCGGGGGGCAGCAAGGGGACACCGGAGGTCCAAAGTCCACGGGCGGCGGCCAGGATGGCCGCCAGCAGCACCGCGCCATGGAGGGGGAGTTGGAAGCGAAGGGGGATCCGGGTGATCAGCGCATGGGCATAGCCATACCCCGCCAACAGCAGCACCTGGAAGAAGACCATGCAGGTGATCCACACCTGGGCGCTCCCCCCAAACCAGGGCGTCAGGACCTTTCCGATCATGGGCTGGAGGAAGAAGAGCAGAAACGCGCCAAGGGCGGCGACCAGACCATGCACGAAGGCCTCCAGGATGGATTCCATCATTGTGCAGGCATGCAGGGCTGGGATGGGGAAGCATTCACAGGGCGCGACACGGCTAAAACGAACACCCCGTCTATGCCAATGGGCTGTGTACCACAATCGTTAGGAACCGCCCTTTTCTGAATTCGCCCCGCGAATTCAGAACCGCTTCTCCAGCAGCACGCTCCGCCCCGGGGCCTGGGGGCGATGGAGGGCCAGCCTTCCCGGGAGGCACAGCAGCAGGGATCCGAAGGGGTGGAGGCAGGTGGCGTGCAGGGCCTCTCCCAGGGGCACCTCCCGGCCGTCCAGGCGCAGGCCGCTGGCCACCACGTGGCAGGTGGGCGGGGCGCCATGGGCCAGGAGCATCATTTCCAGGGCCTCCGGGAAGTCCTCCTCCTCGGGGACTTCCCTGGCGCAGCCTGGGAGGACCTCCAGGGTGCGGTTCAGGCTCACCAGGACTTCCCCCCGCCGGTGGCGGTTGGGCAGAAGCTGGAGGTACCGGGCCCACTTTTCCTTGGGCAGGAAGGCCCGCACGAAGGCCGCTTCAGGGTCCATGGGGGGGCTCCAGGGTGCTCAGGTAGAGTTCTTCCACCTTCTGGCGGGCCCAGGGGGTCCTGCGGAGAAAGGTCAGGCTGGTGCTGAGGCTGGGATTCTGCATGAAACAGCGGATGGGCACGAAGCGGGCCATTTCCTCCCAGCCATAGTCCTCCACCAGGTGGGTGAGGATCCATTCCAGGGTCTTGCCGTGCAGGGGGTCCTTGGGGTGGGGGTGGGGCATGGGACCAGCATAGCCTGAGGGCCCGTCGGAAGCCCCAGTGCAGGCCTGCACCGAGCTCAGGGCCGACCTCGGCTGGACCCAGGTGGGTCGATGGCTGGGAGGACGTAGGACACCTGGGGCGAGACGCGACCTCCCATCGAGGGGCTGAAAGACGTTCGTCGGTGGTCCCCCGGCGCTTCGTCGGTGTCATGGTTCGTTTCGTCGTGCAAGGGCTGGGGGATGCCTAAAGACCGTTTGACAGGCCCAGGGTGGCGGGAGAACCATGGCGCACCAGTCTCCCGCCCACCCGCCTGCGTCTGATGGGATGGGATTCTGCCTGGAGGGTACATGCTCCGTTTCCTTCTCTTCGCCTGTCTCCTGACCACTGGATTCGCCCAGACCTTGCCGCCGGAGGAGCCCTTGGCCAAGGTCTTCCAGGAATGGAGTCACCCCAATGCCCCAGGCGGGGCCGTGCTGGTGTGGAAGGATGGTAAGACCCTCTTCCGCAAGGCCTCGGGCCTGGCCTGCATGGAGCGGGAGCTGCCCATCACGGCCACCACCGTCTTCGACGCGGGCATGCTCGCCCAGCCCATGACCGCCATGGCCATCGCCCGATTGGAGCAACAGGGGAAGTTGAGCCTTGGGGACGACGTGCGCAAGCACCTGCCCGATCTGCCTGACTTCGGGGCGGTCCTCACGCTTCAGCATCTGCTCGACCAGGCCAGCGGGCTTCCGGACTGGATGACCCTGTGGGCGCTCAGGGGTGGGTTGGAGGAGGATGTCATCTCCCGGGGTGCGGTGATGTCCCTGCTGGGCCAGCAGAAGACCCTGCGCTTCCCGCCCGGCAGTCGCACCGAGGCCTCCCCCTCCAATTTCGTGCTCCTGGCGGAGGTGGTGCGCAAGGTTACGGGGAAGAGCTTCCGTGAGTGGACGACCCAGGAGCTCTTCACACCCCTGGGCATGAGGCGGACCACCTTCAAGGATCAACCCATGGACCTCCTGGACTTCCGGGCCTTCAACTACAGCTATTCGAGGACGGGCAGCTACCGGCGTGGGCCCGACAGCCTGGGGGTGGTGGGGAGTCATGGACTCTGGACGACCCTGGAGGACATGGGGAAGTGGCTGGCCAGCCTCCCGGCCTCGCCCTTGGCCAAGGTGAAAGTCAATCCGGAGCGTCCCTGGCAGGCCGGGTTCAAGGTGGACACGTGGCGGGGCACCACCCGCATGACTTGCATC
>CAZPUI010000332.1:0-6076 GCA_964589695.1 uncultured Solibacteraceae bacterium
AGCTCGAGCGCATGCACCCGGACTCCAGCGAGACCGCCGTCACCCGCACCTACCTGGAATGGGCCACGGAGCTCCCTTGGGGCCTTACCACCGAGGACAACTACGATCTGAAGCGGGCCAAAGCCATCCTGGACGAGGACCATCATGGCCTGGAGAAGATCAAGGAACGCCTGTTGGAATACCTCGCCGTTCGCCAGCTGAATCCCAACCTCAAGGGCACCATCATCTGCCTCGTGGGCCCTCCTGGAACGGGCAAGACCAGTCTGGGACGCAGCGTGGCCAGGGCCCTGGGACGGAAATTTTCCCGCATCTCCCTGGGGGGCGTCCACGACGAGAGCGAGATCCGCGGCCACCGACGAACCTACGTGGGGGCCATGCCGGGGCGCATCATCCAGGCCCTCCACCAGGCCAAGAGCATGAATCCCATCATCATGCTGGACGAGGTGGACAAGATCGGTCGCGACTTCCGGGGTGATCCCTCCGCCGCCCTCTTGGAAGCCCTGGACCCGGAGCAGAACCATACCTTCCGGGACCATTACATGAATGTCCCCATCGACCTCAGCCAGGTGCTCTTCCTGACCAACGCCAACGAGTTGGAGCCCATCCAGCCCGCCTTCAAGGACCGCATGGAGGTCATCCACCTGAGCAGCTATACCCTGGAGGAAAAGATTGGCATCGCCGAACGCCACCTCATCCCCCGCCAGCTGGAAAAGAACGGTGTCACCAAGGCCGAGGTGAGTTTCACCCGATCGGGTCTCCGGTCCCTGGTCCAGAGCTACACCCGGGAGGCGGGGCTCCGCCAACTGGAGCGTGAAATTGGAGCCGTGTGCCGCAAGATCGCTCGCCGCAAGGCCGAGGGAACCCTGAAGGGCCGCTTCACCCTCACGGCGGAGAATGTTTCCGAGCTTCTGGGTCCCTTGAAGATCCTTCAGGACGCAAGGCTCAAGGCCCCCCGGGTGGGCGTAGTGACGGGCCTGGCCTGGACGGCCGTGGGGGGCGATGTCCTCTTTGTGGAGGCCATCACCATGCCCGGCAAGGGCAACCTCATCCTCACGGGCAGCTTGGGGGATGTGATGAAGGAGAGCGCCCAGGCCGCCCTGAGCTACATCCGCAGCCGCGGCAAGGTCTTCGACATCGACCCCGAAGTCTTCAACAAGACGGACATCCACATCCACTTCCCCGAGGGAGCGGTGCCCAAGGATGGGCCCAGCGCCGGCGTCACCATGGCCACCGCGCTTCTCTCGGTGCTGAAGAACATCCCCGTGAAGAACACCATTGCCATGACGGGCGAGATCGACCTCCGGGGCGATAGCCTGGCCATTGGTGGACTCAAGGAAAAGGCCCTTGCGGCCCTCCGGGTGGGCATCAAGGACATCATCATCCCCTTCGACAACACCAAGGATCTGGAGGAGATCGCCCCTGAGGTGCGGGAAAAGCTGACCTTCCACCCCGTGAAGCACGTGGAGGAGGTCTTCGAGTTGGCCCTCACCCAGTGGACCTGCCCGGACCGCAAGCCCGTGCGGGCCAAGGCCCTGCCCAAGGCGCCTCCGGCCAAGGCCACGCCCGCCAAGGCCTCGGCCAAGCCCAAAACCGCTTCCAAAGCCAAACCAGCCTCCAAACCCAATCCTGGCTCCAAGGCCAAGCCCGCACGGGGGCGTTGAGCATGAAGCACCTTTGGGCCGTCGCGCTGTTCCTTCCCCTGGCTGCACAAGAGATCCAATCGGGGTTCGAGCTCGGATCTCCCTATGATGGGCAAATCCAGAAACTCCTGAATGCCAAGTCCTGGGTCGCCCTCGCGGACTACCTTACCTACATGCCCGCGAAGGAGCGCTTGGCCCGGAGTGCCACCTGGCTGAAGGCCATGTACGAGGCGGGTCAGCACGAAAAGCTGGTGGAGGTGGTCAACAGTAACCTGATCACCTGGGAAGCCAAAACAGGGCCCGTCCTGGGTCTTGGGCGCCGCTACCGCGCCCAGTCCCTCATCCACCTGAAACGCCATGCCGAAGCGGTGGCCGCCCACCTGGAGAACGGTCACCTCGGGGACAGCAATGGCTACCCCAACGCCTTGGCAGTGGCCAGGTCCACCGAGGACTGGAATCTGCTCATCGCCACTGCCGAGACCGTGCTGGTCAAGAAACCCGGCCACGCCGAAGCCACGGCCTACAAGGGCGAGGCCTTGGCCAAACAGGGAAAGTTTTCCGAGGCCGAGCCGTCCTTGCAGGCCGCGGTCAAGGCCTTCCCCGCCCGTTCCACCGCCTGGTCCGCCCTTTCCATTTGCCTGATGGAACGCGGCGAGCACCAGGCTGGCTTCGATGCCGCCTCGAAGGCCGTCGAGCTGGACCCCAAGTACCTCGAAGCCCGTTACAACAGAATCCGTGCATCCCTGGCCCTGCAACGCTATGAAGAGGGTCGGGCGGAGTTGGTCGCAGCCTTGGCGCTCAACCCTGAACCAAGCCTCGCGGCCCTCTTGAAGGATCTCCTGGACCGCACCGACCGCTACCTGGAGGGGCAGGCGAAAAAAGCGGCCAAGGCCGCAAAGCCGGTTTCCAAGCGTTAAGCCTTTAGCGCTGAAGCAGCGTGGGGTCCCTGGACGAACCGCCCTGGAACGCCTTCCCAGGCACAAAGGAAGCCCTGACCCACCTTTCCTTGGAAGCGACCGAGGCGGAGGGCGGTGGCGCCCCGAGCCCCCCCCCCTTTCGAGTGCCAGAGATTTGTCCCACCAGGTGCATCGGTGGCCAAGCGCACTGGACCCTGCAGGATTCCTTGGTTGTGACTCACAGCATTGGCCTTGGCTCACGGGTTCCACGTGGAACCTGGAAGGGGGCGAGTCCTTGCGGGCAAGCTTGTTTCCTTTGTCCAGCGCCCTGGTGTTCCGGCACACTGCCCTCTGGCTGGCATCCAAACCCACAGTGTCCGGTAGCCCCTGGCTTGCTTCCGGATGAGGGGTATGTTCCCCTGGAACACCTTTGTGACAAAGAGAATCGAAGTTCGGGATCAACCCCTCTGATCTTGGAGGTTCTGCATGCACCCCTTTGACCGTGCCATACGCTTCGTGCTGCCCATCGGGGCGGTGGCCGTCCTCATTACGGTGTTGGCCGTGGGCTGGGCCACCCAGCCGGATCGGTACGCCAAGGGGTACGCCCCCGTGCAGCCCATCCCCTTCAGCCACGCCATGCACGCCGGCACCATGAAGATCGCCTGCGCCTACTGCCATTCCGGAGCCGAGAAGTCCCGCCATGCGGGCATTCCTTCCACCCAGACCTGCATGAATTGCCATAGCGTCACCAAGGTGGACAGTCCCGCCATCAAGCAGCTCACGGCCGCCTACAAGGCCGGACAACCCATCCAGTGGGAACGGATCCACACCCTGCCCGACCATGTCTTCTTTGACCATCGCCCCCATATCAAGGCGGGGATGGCCTGCCAGACCTGCCATGGGGAGGTGCAGACCATGACCAAGGTATCCCGCCAGATGGGCCTGCGCATGGCCAATTGCCTCGGCTGCCACCGGGATCCCCACGCCGCGCTGCCCAAGGGCTCCAAGATCACGAAAGCCGCGGAACATTGCTCCGCCTGTCATCGCTGAAGAGGTTCTGAATGAAACCCAACCACTCCCATTCAGAACGCCCTCGGCACTGGCGTTCCCTGGACGAAAGGGCGGAGACGCCCGCCGCCCGCGCATCGGCCCACCACGAGTTCGCCGAAGGGGCCTCCGAGCCCATGGAGGCACCCCGGGGTGGTTTCTCCCGTCGTCGCTTCATGGGCCTTCTGGGGGCCACGGCGGCCCTGGCCACCGGCACGGCCTGCTCCAAGCGCAGGCGAGGCAAGGCCATTGCCTACACCCGCAAACCCATCGAGGTGGTGCCAGGGGTGCCCAATTACTACGCCAGCGCCTTCCAGGAAGGCACGCGGGTCTACAGCGTACTCGTGAAGACCCGGGAGGGTCGGCCCATCCATATCACGGGCAATGATCAGCACCCCACCTTCAAGGGCAAGACCAGCCCCCGGGCCGTCGCCGAGGTGCTGCGCCTCTATGACCCGGACCGCCTCCGGGAACCCCAATCCCAGGGCAAACGAACCACCTGGGACCAGGCCCTGGGCCAACTTCGGGAAGGCTTCCAGGCCGCAAGGACCGCGGGCAAGCCCATCGTCCTCGTCAGTGGCGCCTTGCGCTCCCCCACGGCCCAAGCCTTGGTGGCCGACCTGCGGTCCACCTATCCCACCCTGCGCCACCTGGCCTGGGAGCCGGGTGTGGGCCTGGCGGCGCAGGAGGGCACCCGGGCGGCGTATGGCGATCCCAGGACCCTTCGCCCCCGGCTGGAAAAGGCCCAGGTGATCCTCTCCCTGGGCGCAGACTTCTTGAACGGCGATGACCCTGAAGCCATCCAGGCCTTTGCCGCCCATCGGAAGCTCAAAGATCCCCATGAGACCATCAACCGCCTTTGGGTGGTGGAAGGTGGCCTCAGCCTCACGGGCACCAATGCCGATCAGCGCATCGCCCTGCGCCCCTCCCGCATCGCAGCCTTCGCCTTTGCCCTGGCCCGTTCCCTGCGTGACCTTGGCCTGAGCGTTCCCTTGGGCATCGACCTCTCCAGTGCGCCAAAATCGGAAGTGGACGGTCATCTATTAGACCTGTTGGCCAAGGATCTCCATGGGGCCGCCAAGGCAGCGGTGGTCCTGTGTGGACCGACGCTGCCCCCGGAGGCCCACCAGGCCGCCGCCCTCCTCAACGCCATGCTGGGCAACGAGGGCACGACCCTGGAATCCCGCCCCGCCACCCCTCTGGCCTCGCTTCAAGAGATGGAGGCCGGCCTCAAGGAACTTGGCCAGGCAGGGGCCGTTGTCTTCTGGGATTCCAACCCCGCCTACAACCTTCCCCGGGGCAACGCCTGGAAGGAAGCCCTGGCCAAGGTCCCCTGCACGGCCTGGATCGGTCTGGTGGAGGATGAAACCGCCGCCCTCTGCCGTCTTGCCCTGCCCGCACACCACTGGTTGGAGGCCTGGAACGATTATTCGGAGGCCTCTGGCCTCCTGCTCCAGCAACCCACTGTCGGCGCCATTCACGATACCCGCCAGGGCGAGGACATCCTGCTTTCCCTGGTGCCCTATGCCCCCAAGGACTACCTCACCTACCTCAAGACCCGTTGGGCCAAGGAGGTTCAAGGTACCGGCAGCCTCGTTCCCTTCGACCGCTTCTTCGAGGGCGTCCTCCATGCGGGTCTGGTGCAGGACACCCCCAAGGCCATGACGACCCCCAGGCTGAACGCCTCGGCCCTGAGCCAGGCCCTGAAGCCCAGCCAGGCCGTGGAAGGCTTTGAACTGGTGCTCGCCCCGGACCTTTCGGTCTTTGATGGCCGTCATGCCAACAACGGCTGGCTTCAGGAGCTTCCGGACCCCATCACCAAGGCCACCTGGGCCAATCCGCTGTCCGTGTCCATCCAGGATGCCCAGCGCCTGGGACTCCAGGATGGGGATGTGGTGCGCCTGGAGCAGGGGGGCATCACCCTCACGACCCCCGTGGTGCTCCAGCCCGGCCAAGCCCCCGGCGTGCTTTCCATGGCCCTGGGCTATGGTCGCACCACGGGCAGCGTGGGGCGGGGCATCGGAACCAACGCCTATCCCATGGTGGCCTCGGGCTCCTCCAGTCCAAACCTGCGTGCCGGTGTGACCCTCACCCGCACCGGAGCCCGGAAGGAACTGCCCCTGACCCAGACCCACCACCGCATGGAAGGCAGGGATTTGGTGCGCTCCTGGACCATGTCCGAGTACGCCCATCACGTGGAACATCCCCACGCCCCCCATGACCTCTCCACCCTCAACCCCGAGCTGACCTTCAAGGATCACAAGTGGGGGATGGTCATTGACCTCAGTGCCTGCATTGGGTGCAGTGGCTGCGTGGTGGCCTGCCAGTCCGAGAACAACACACCCGTGGTGGGTCCCGAGCAGGTGTTGAAGGGCCGGGAGATGCATTGGATCCGGGTGGACCGCTACTACGAGGGCGACCCCGAGCATCCCCGGGTGGTGCACCAGCCCATGATGTGCCAGCAGTGCGACCAGGCCCCCTGCGAGAATGTCT
>CAZPUI010000333.1:0-6074 GCA_964589695.1 uncultured Solibacteraceae bacterium
GCGGTCAGGTGCTGGCCAAGCCCGGCAGCATCAAGCCCCACACCAAGTTCACCGCAGCCGTGTATGTTCTGGGCAAGGATGAAGGTGGCCGTCACACGCCCTTCTTCAACAAGTATCGTCCCCAGTTCTACTTCCGCACCACGGACGTCACCGGTGTCATCACCCTGGATGCCGATCGCGAAATGGTCATGCCCGGCGACAACGTCACCCTCACGGTTGAGCTGATCTGCCCCATCGCCATGGAAAAGGGACTCAAGTTCGCCATCCGCGAAGGCGGACGCACGGTTGGTTCTGGCCGTGTGGATGAAGTCATCGAATAGCTGAAAAGGAAGTGCGCCATGCGCGACACCGTACAGATGATGTGCACAGAGTGCAAACGCAAGAACTACACCACGGACAAGAACAAGAAGACGACCTCGGGCAAGCTCGAGTTCAAGAAGTTCTGCCGCTTCTGCGGCGGTCACAAGGTTCATCGCGAATCCAAGTGACCCTTCTGGCGGAGAGAGCCCCGCTTCACGGCGGGGCTCATTCCGATCAGTTGAAACAATAGGGGAGTAGCTCAGCTGGTAGAGCAGCGGACTCCAAATCCGCAGGTCGCGGGTTCGAACCCTGTCTCCCCTGCCATTTCTGACTCAGGCCCCGGCGATCCTCGCTGGGGCCGTTTCATTTCAGGGTCACCCATACCGGGGGTTTGACTTGATCGCAGCACTGAAACAACAAGTGAAGGACCTCAAACTTGAGGTTATTGACCGAGTGGATTGGCCCAAGCCCGAGCGCGTCCGCACTGCGACCTACGCCGTGGTAGTCGTGAGTCTCTTCGTGGGAGCCTATCTCTTCCTGGCGGATATCGTCTTTGCCCAGCTGCTCAAGCTGCTTGGCCTTCATCCATGAACGCCGAGGGAATCATGTCTGAACCCATTGGAATCCAGGCTGAGGGAACAGTGGCGGCGGCCCAGGAGCGTAAGCTGGCCTGGTTCATTATCCACACCTATTCTGGGTACGAAGCCAAAGTGATGGACAGCCTCCGTCAGCGGATCCGTATGGAGGATCGTGACGAACATTTTGGGGACATCCAGATTCCGGAAGAGACCTACGAGGAAATGAAGGTCGACGCCAAGACGGGGCGCAAGGAGCGCGTCATCAAGAAGCGCAAGTCCTTCCCAGGCTATCTCCTGGTTCAGATCGAGGTGCACAAGAAGGGAACCATTTTTGAAATGGAAGATGCCGATTGGCATTTGGTGCGGAATACGCCCAAGGTGACTTCTTTTGTGGGAGCCAACAAGAAGCGTCCCACACCCCTTACGGACGAGGAAGTTCGGCAGATCATGCACCACCAGGAAGAGACCCAGGAGAAACCCAAGCCGAAATACCACTGTGAGAAAGGCGAAAAGTTCCGTATCATTGATGGCCCGTTCGCCAATTTCGAAGGGGACGTGGACGAAATCCACGAGGAACGATCCACCATCAAGGTCCTGGTCACTGTTTTCGGAAGATCAACCCCGGTGGAACTCGACTTCATCCAGGTGGAAAAGCGCTAGGCCTGCGCTGCACCCGACTCCGGGTGCCCACCCTACAGGACAGCAGTCGCCGGCATGGGCCGGAATCCGCTGTTGGAAAGGAGCATCATGGTCAAGAAAATCACTGGTTACGTCAAACTTCAGCTTCCCGCAGGTGAAGCCACGCCCGCCACCCCGCTGGGACCTGCCCTGGGACAGCATGGCGTCAACATCATGGAATTCGTGAAGCAGTTCAACGCGAAGTCCGTGTCAGCGGTCGAAAAGGGCACCATCGTGCCCGTCGTCATCACCGTGTATGGCGATCGCAGCTTCACCTTCATCCTGAAAACTCCGCCCGCAGCGGTGCTGATCAAGAAGAAGCTCGGCCTGCCCAAGGGCAGTCCCACCCCCAACAAGCAGAAGGTCGGCAAGCTCACCCGCCAGCAATTGGAAGAGATCGCCAAGGTCAAGATGCCCGATCTGAACGCTGGCAGCCTCGAAGCCGCCATGCGTTCCATCGCCGGCTCTGCCCGCTCCATGGGCGTGGAAATCATCGACTAAATGGTTCTTGTGGCAATTCCGCGACGTGCGGGATTCCCGGCCACCGCGACCGTTATCGCGGAAGATCTTCATGCAAGGAGTAACAATGGCAAAACCTGGCAAAAAATACAGGGCTGCCGCCTCCAAGGTCGAAGATCGCCCCTATGAGTTGAAGGACGCCATCGCGAAGATCATCGAACTTTCCTTTGTGAAGTTCGATGAAACGATGGAAGTCCACATGCGACTCGGCGTTGACCCCCGGCACGCGGACCAAATGGTCCGTGGCACCATCGTCCTGCCCCACGGAACGGGCAAGACCATGAGGGTGGCGGTCATCGCTTCGGGCGAAAAGATCAAGGATGCGGAGGCCGCTGGCGCTGAAATCGTTGGTGGCGATGACCTCGTCGAACGTATCGCAGGTGGGTTCCTGGAATTCGATGCCCTCGTGGCCACCCCCGATATGATGAAGGGCGTGGGGCGTCTGGGTAAGCTTCTGGGTCCCCGCGGCCTGATGCCCAATCCCAAAACGGGCACGGTCACTTTCGATGTCAGCAAGGCCATCAAGGAAATCAAGGCCGGTAAGGTGGAGTACCGTGTCGACAAGACCGGAATCATCCATGCTCCCGTCGGTAAGCTTTCTTTCGGGGTCGAAAAACTGGCCGAGAACGCCAAGGCGCTTATGGATGCGGTGCAGAAGGCCAAACCTTCTGCTGCGAAGGGCAAGTATGTCAAGGCCATCCACATGGCCTCGAGCATGGGCCCCAGCATCACGGTAGCTCCCAGTGCTCTTGAGAAGTGAGGCGGATCATGGATCGTGAACAGAAAAGCAATGAAGTCGCCCAGCTGAAGGGCACGTTCACATCGGCCAAGTCCGCGGTGGTTCTGGGTTTCAAGGGCCTGACCGTTGGCAAGGATACGGCGTTCCGCAAGAGCGTGCGCGAGGGCAAGGCGCAGTATCGCGTCTCCAAAAACACCCTCTTCCGTCTTGCACTTAAGGCCACACCCTTCGAGTCCCTGACCCAGCACTTCAAGGGCGCCACGGCTGTGGCGACCACGGAGCAGGATGTGCTCGGATTGGTCAAGGCCGTCCATACCTTCCTGAAGGACAATCCAGCAGCGGAATTCAAGGGTGCAATCCTGGATGGCAAGGCCGTATCAAAGGCCGAGTTCCAGGCCATTGCCGAACTACCAAGCCGCGATGTGCTGATCAGCAAGTTGCTCTACCTCATGCAGTACCCGGTTTCCGGTCTTGCCGTCGCCCTCGAGGCCATCCGCAAGCAGAAGGAAGAAGGCGCTGCCTAGTCCCCAACCCCGAACCTGAACATATTGATAGGAGTTATCCATGGCTATCACTGCTGAACAGCTGATCCAGGAAATCGAATCCATGACCGTCCTCGACCTGGCCAACCTCGTGAAGGCCCTCGAGGAGCGCTTTGGTGTGTCCGCCCAGGCCGTGGCCGTGGGTGGTGGCGCCGCTGCCCCCGCCGCCCCCGTTGAAGAGAAGACCGAGTTTGATGTCGTGCTCGCCGAGGCCGGCGCGAACAAGCTCAATGTCATCAAGGCCGTCCGAGAAATCGTTGCGGGCCTGGGTCTCAAGGAAGCCAAGGACCTGGTCGATGGCGCCCCCAAGGTCATCAAGGAGTCCGCGACCAAGGAAGAGGCTGCCAAGATCAAGGAAAAGCTGGAAGCTGCTGGCGCCAAGGTCGAAATCAAGTAGCTCACGACCCTTTGGCCCGAACGCAAAGCGCAGGGTGCCAGGAGCACCTTGCGCTTTGCGCTTTACTGTGTGGGTCAAAACTGGTACACTTGTCGCTTGTGTCTCGGAATCTTCCGGACCTCCTCTTGTTCTTGTGTCAATTCGAAGGGCCACGCTTGCATCACTTTCCGTGCAGCAGCACCCCTAACATGATTCGGTCGGCTTTCCACGGACAGGTGTGGAAGCTGGCCTTCGGCCTGTCGACGTTCAAGAGAATAGTTGACTAACCATGCCCTTGCACGCCGGGTCCTCAGTGGACCCGTGCGTCGATTCTGGAGTGCACCATGAGCGTTCAGCAGAACATTTACCGCCAGCGCCAACAGTTCTCCAAGATCCGCTCACTGGTTCCCATCCCGAACCTCATCGATATTCAGAAGCGAAGCTATGACGAATTCCTGCAGATGAACCTGCTCCACGAGGAGCGGGACCTGCGTGGACTCAAGTCGGTCTTCGATTCCATGTTCCCGGTTCACAACGGGAAGAATGCGGATGGTACTGACGCGAGCCTTGAAGTGGAGTTCGTGGACTACACCGTGGGGCACTGGGCCTGCAAGTGCGGAAAGAACGAGGGGCTGCAGCATCTGCGCACCTCTTGCAAGAACTGTGGGCACCACATTGTGGCCGAACACCCCAAGGATCCCACGGTGGACTGTCCCAAGTGCGGCACGCGCAACATGAACGAGGCCACGATTTGTGATGTGTGTCAGGAGCCTGTTGGGCTGCACGCCAAGATGGGCATGGACGAGTGCATCGAGCGTGGGGCCACCATGGCTGCCCCCCTCAAGATTCGCGTCCGGCTTAACCAGTTTGACAAGGATGACAAGGGCAACCGGCGCTACAAGCAGAGCCAGGAATCGGAGGTCTATTTCGGCGATCTGCCCACCATGACCGATCGCGGCACCTTCATCATCAACGGCACCGAGCGCGTGATCGTCAGCCAGTTGCACCGCAGCCCAGGCGTCTTTTTCGCCATCGCCGGTGATAAGAGCCTCTACAGTGCCCAGATCATTCCTTACCGTGGAAGCTGGATCGAGTTCGAACTGGACAGCAAGGGACTGCTCTACGCGAGGATCGACCGGAAGCGCAAGTTCCTTGGATCCACCTTCATGCGCGCCCTGGGGCTTTTCGATGAGGCCTTGGCCGACAACCAGGCCATGCTTTCGCACTTCTACACGCCCTACACCTTCATGCTGAGGAAAGATCAGATCCTCGCTGCGCCCAGTGATCTGCTGGTGGGCCAGAAGGCCGCGGACGACATTCGGGACCCCAAGACCAAGGATGTGATCGTCGCCAAGGGCAAGAACTTCAGCCAGCGACTGGTGGACAACTGCCTCAAGGCTGGCGTCAAGGGTGTGCCCGTGGATCGGGCCATGCTGGAGTCCGCGGTCCTCATGCAGGATGTGGTGAATCTGAATACCGGCGAAGTGCTGATGGAGGCAAACGATGCCTTCGTGCAGACCCACCTCGAGATGTTCCTGGCCAACAACGTCGACGAGTTTGTTGTCTGCTTCCCCGACAACGATCCAACGGGCAAGGTCTTCACCGAAACGCTTTCCAAGGACCACACCGAGGACAGCGAGGAGGCCGCGAAAGAACTCTTCAAGAAGATTCGGCCCGGAGAACCCGCCACCTTGGAGTCCAGCAAGAAGCTGCTCTTCAGCATGTTCTTTGATGGCCAAAAATACGACCTCAGCAAGGTCGGTCGCCACAAGATGAACGCGAAGCTGAGCATGGAGACGGACCTCGACCTGCGCACCCTGCGCACCGAGGACTTCGTGGCCACTGTGCACTATTTGCTGCGCCTCAAGAAGTTCGACACAACCCGATCCGAGCGCAGCGATGAAGTCGCCCCTGTGCGCAAGGACGACATCGAACACCTTGGCAACCGCCGCGTCCGCAGCGTGGGCGAACTCCTGGAGAACTGTTTCCGCGTGGGTCTGGTGAGGGTGCAGCGCGCCATTAAAGAGAAGTTCTCCATGGCTCAGGATCCCAACAGCCCCCTGCAGCCCCATGACCTCATCAACTCCAAGCCCGTCATCGCCGCCCTGAAAGAGTTCTTCGGGTCCAGCCAGCTCTCCCAATTCATGGACCAGACGAACCCCCTCTCCGAGGTCACCCACAAGCGGCGTCTCTCGGCCCTCGGGCCCGGTGGATTGAGCCGAGACCGTGCGGGTTTCGAAGTGCGTGACGTGCATACGTCCCACTACGGGCGCATCTGCCCCATCGAAACACCGGAAGGTCCGAACATCGGCCTCATTAGTTCCCTGTCGTGCTACGCCCGC
>CAZPUI010000334.1:0-6009 GCA_964589695.1 uncultured Solibacteraceae bacterium
TGGCTGCGGTTCTTCGACCCTTCGCCCTTCCGGAACTACTACAAGGCACCGGGGGGTTCACTCTGGGATCTGTACCGCGCCGCGCCGGGTCTGCGCTGGACGGTGCCCATGGTGCCGGTGCTCCGGCTGAGTCCGGAGGAAGTGCAGCGGGCCCAAGGCTGGTGGAAGGCCCTGCCACCGGGGCCCAGGTTCCTGGTGGAATGTGACGCCCGCAGCCAGCAGAGCCTGTGGACCCCTGCCCATGTAGACCTGCTGGCGGAGGTGTTCCGGGACCTGGATCCCCTGTTCGTCTTCACCAGTGCCCAGGAACCCCCCGAACTGGCGCGCATCCAGGGGCTTGGGGCCCGGGCCGTGCACTGCGACCTGCCCTGGCGGCTCAATGCCGAACTCTACAACCTCTGCGATGCCTTCCTGGGCCTCTCCAGCGGCATCAGCGCCCTCTCCGGCAGTGACGCCTGCCGGGAGGATGTGCCCTCGGTGGAGTTTGTGAAGGGCGAACACTGGAGCACCGCGGGGCTGGGGCGGCATCGCCGGCGCCGCTTCGCCTTCTCCGAGGCCCGGTACCGGGAGGCCCTGGGGGCCCTGGCCCTGGAACTGGGGTCCCAAGCCCACCGACCGGACTTTGGGCCCCGGAACTTCCGGACCCAGGATCGCTTGGCGTGCCCCTCCTGCCGCGGCACCGAGGGTGGGGTGCACCTGGCGGAACCCATGCACCGCTGCGCCGCCTGTGGTCTGGTCTACCGGACCCTGGAACCGGTGGGGGCGGCCCAGGTGACCCTTCCCCCCACCCGGGAGGAGGCCGAGGCCGAGGCTCGGGTCCGCTGGGGAGGCCTGCTGAGGGAGGCCAGCCTGCGCCTGGAAGGCCCGGTCCATCGCATGGTGGATGTGGGTTCGGCCTGGGGCGGTCCCCTGCTTGAGGCCCGGTCCCAGGGTGTGGAGGGGGTGGGTTTCGAGATCCACGCCACGGCCTTGAACTTTGCCCAGGGGAATCTGGGGCTCACCCTCCAGCGCACGCCTTTCCTGGAGGCGGACCTGGGGGAGGGGCAGGCGGACCTGGTGACCCTGATGCACAGCCTCCAGCGCTTGGAGGACCCCCTGGCCCAGTTGGAACGGGCCGCCCATGCGGTGCGGGAGGGGGGGCTGGTGCTCATCACCGTGCCCAATGCCCAGTCCCTGTGCGCCCAGGCGTTGGGGCTGCGGTGGCCCTGGCTGGTGCCGGACCTTCACCGGGTGCATTTCACCTCCGCCACCCTCCGGGAGCTGGTGCTCCAGGCGGGGCTCGAGGTGCTGGACTGCCGCACAGGGGCCGGGGATTTCGGGACGGAGGCGCCCCTGCGCGTCCTCTCCCACCTCACCCAGGGAGCCCCGGATGGGGCGCTGCGGGAGCAGTTGCGGCTCATGGAGGCCAAGGGGCTCGGGGAGGAGATCCTGCTGGTGGCCCGCCGCAAGGGACCCTTCCTGGGTCGGCGGAGGCCCGAGGGACGGCTGCCCAAGGTGGTGCTGGATGGCATCTTCTTCCAGCTCAACAACACGGGCATTGCCCGGGTGTGGCGGGCCGTCCTGGGAGAGTGGGCGAAGGAACCCTTCGGCCGCCAGGTGGTGGTGCTGGACCGGGCGGGCACCCTGCCGCCCCTGCCGGGCATCCGCACCCGCACGATTCCCGCCTTTGACTACCAGGCCCTGGAGCGGGACCGGGACCTGCTGGAGCGGGTCTGCCGCGAGGAGGGGGCCGATCTCTTCCTCTCCACCTACTACACCATCCCCCGGGAGACCCCGTCGGTGTTCCTGGCCCACGATATGATCCCCGAGGTCCTGGGGATGGACCTGCGGGACCTGGCTTGGGTCACCAAGCATGCCGCCATCCGCCATGCCTGCGCCTTTGCCGCCGTGAGCACCAACACGGCCCGGGACCTGCACCGCTGCTTCCCGGCCATCCCCCTGGAGGCCATCGCCATCACCCCCAATGGGGTCTCGCCCACCTTCCGGCCCCCGGAACCCGGTGAGGTGGAAGCCTTCCGCGAGAGGTTCGGACTGGAGAAGCCGTACTACCTGCTGGTGGGCGTGCGTAATGGCTACAAGAACGGCCAGTTGCTCTTCCAGGCCCTGGCCCACCTGCGGGATCCCAAGGGCTTCGAGATCGTCTGTGTGGGTGGTCTGCCCGCCCTGGAGCCCGAATCCCAGCCTCTGGCGGCGGGGATCAAGGTGCACCTCCTCCGCCTGACGGACGAGGACCTGCGGGCCGCGTACGGCGGGGCCCTGGCCCTGGTCTACCCCTCCCTGTATGAGGGCTTCGGCCTGCCCGTGGTGGAGGCCATGGCCAGCGGTTGTCCCGTGATCGCCGCCCGCCGCGCCTCCATCCCTGAAGTGGGGGGCGATGCGGTGCGCTACATCGAAGGCACGGATCCCGTGGAACTGGCCCTGGCCATGGAGGAGGTGCGGGACGCGGGACGGCGGGTCCGGATGGCGGAGGCCGGAAGGGTCCAGGCGGCCCGGTTTACATGGCCCGCCATGGCGGCGGGACTCAAGGGGGTCATCCTGGGAGCTCAGGTGACGACCGAGCCCTCGGGCCCCCACCTCCTGTGGGTGCAGACTGGCGACTTGTCCCGGGCGGTCCTGGCGGCCTCCATGCTGGAGCACCTGGCGCGGCACTACCGGGTGACCGTGGTCTGTTCCGAGGACCTGGCTCCCCTCTTCCAGGCCGCACCCCAGGTGGCCGAAGTCCTGGTCCACGATCCCGAAAGGGCCCTGGCGTCGGAGGCCTACCGGGAGGACATGGCCCAGCGCATCGAGGCCCTGGGCGTCGCGGTGGCCTTCTGTGCCAGCCGGGATCGGGATCCGCTGGGGGATTTCTGGATCGAGGCCTCGGGTGCCCCCCGACGGGTGGCTTTCCGGAGCGGAGATCCCGAGGCGGATGGGCTCTTCACCCACCTTGTGGACCCCACCGAGGGGGAGGACCTGGAACTGGAACTGCACCGGAACCTGCTGCAGGCCCTGGGGGTGGACCCGGTGGGTGACCTGAGGCCACGGGTCTGGACCCGGCCCGGGGACGATGCGGAGGCGGAAGCCTTCCTGTCGCGCCATGGGCTGGGCCGCTTCCTGGTCCTTGCCCCCGGGACACATCACCCCTACGGTGCCTACCCCCAGGCCCTGGGGTCCACACTCCGGGAGACCGGGACTTCCGTGGTGGTGCTGGGCAAGGCGACCGAGCGGGCCGCCTGCGAGGCGCTGGCCCGCGGATTGGGGGTCAAGGCCGTCAGTGCCGCCGGTGAACTGGGACTGGGGGCCACCCTGGCCCTGGTGCGGCGCGCGCGCCTCCTGGTGGGTGGCGAAACGGGGCTGGTGCACGCCGCCTGCGCCCTGGGCATTCCCCAGGTGGTGGTGCTGGGGGGTGGTCACTTCGGTCGCTTCCTGCCGTACAGCCCCCTCACCACCGTGGCGGCCCACCCCCTGGGCTGCTACCTGTGCCAGTGGGACTGTCCCCACGCCCGTCCCCACTGCATCACGGACCTGGACCCCCGGGTCCTGGAAGCGGCCCTGGGCCGGGCCCTGGGGGAGACCGTGGATCGCCCGCGGTTGGTGGTGGGCCAGGAAGCCACCCGGGAGGGGCCCGAGCGCCTGGACCTGGGTCCCCTGCTGGATCGGGGGAAGGTGGACTTCATCGAAATGGCCCCGGGAACACCCCATGTCGCGACGACCCTGGTGGTTGCTGCAGCCCAGGCACCCGCTCAGGAAACCCGCCCCAGTGCGTCGTCCGAGGCCGCTTCCTCAGCACTCGGCGCCGTTCCTGCAGGTCTTCCCCGCCTGACCGTCTTCTGCGGGGTCTGGCACAAGGATCCCCAGCGTCATGCGCTCCTGAAGGGCCATCAGGCCTGCCTGGACGCCCAGTCCGTGCCGGTGGATCGCGTCTACGTCTTTGACGGTGGGGACGTCCCACCCCCTGACCTGCAGGGGCGCGTCCTGGTATCCCGGGAACCCTTGTCCATCTACGAGGCCTGGAGCCTGGCGGTGGCCCATGTCCACACCCCCTACGTCATGAACCTCAACCTGGACGATCGCCTCAACCCCGATGCCGCGGAGGTCTTCGAGAAGGCCCTGGATGCGGGCATGGACCTGGTGGGCGGGGACTGGCGGATCTGCTTCACCCAGGAGGACACGGACGCCGTGGTGAAGTGTCAGCGGGCCCAGGACATTCCCTTCTATTCCGACTGGCCGCCGGTGCCAGGGCGCCCCGTGCGCCTGGGGAGCGGCACCGGGGAGCGGGGCACCTACGGTCCCGCCACCGCCTGGCGCACGAAGCTCCACGGCGAACTGGGCCGCTACCCCTTCGCCTTCGGGGATGGCAGCCCCGTGAAGGTCATTGGCGATGCCCTCTGGTGGCAGAAGGTGCTGGAGGCCGGGAAGAAGGTCCTCCGCCTTCCCTTCGTGGTGGGGCGCTACTACAGCCACCCCGGCGAGCAGGCGGAATTCCGCTCCGACGCCCACGGCGAACACGAGAAGTCGGTGAGGTTGGGGTTGATGCCTTAGAGCCCCAGCGCCTGTCGCATGCTGGCCACGGTTTCCTTGAGGCCCTCTTCCAGGCCCACCCTTGCCCGCCAGCCGAAGCGCTCGGCGGCCCGGGTGGTGTCCAGGCGGCGACGGGGTTGGCCATCGGGATGGGCGGGGTTGAACACCAGTTCCCCCGAGAAGCCCGTGAGTCGGGCCAGGAGGTGGGCCAGGTCCCGGATGGTGATCTCCGAACCGGTGCCCAGGTTCACCGGATCATCGCCTTCGTAGCGGGCCATGCCTTCGCAGAGGGCCTCGGCGGCATCCCGCACGAAGAGGAACTCCCGGCTGGCGGCCCCGGTGCCCCAGAGCTCCACGGCGGGGGCCCCCGTGGCCCGGGCCTCCAGGAACTTGCGGATGAGGGCGGGGATGACGTGGTTGCTCTCCAGGTCGTGGTGATCCCCCGGGCCGTAGAGGTTCACGGGGAGCAGGAAGATGCCCCGGAGGCCGTACTCCTGCCGGTAGCCCTGGAGCTGCACCAGGAGGGCCTTCTTGGCGATGCCGTAGGGGGCGTTTGTCTCCTCGGGGTAGCCATTCCAGAGGTCCTCCTCGCGGAAGGGCACGGGACAGAACTTGGGGTAGGAGCACACGGTGCCCACCACCAGGACCTTGTCCGTGCCCACCCGGCGGCAGGCTTCGATGAGGTGCAGGCCCATGGCCATGTTGGCGTAGAAGAAGGAGCCGGGATGGCGCCGGTTGGCCCCGATGCCGCCCACCTTGCCCGCCAGGTGAAGGACCCCCTCGGGCCGGTGCTGTTCCAGAAAGGCCAGGGCTGCCCCAGGCTCGAGCAGGTCGCATTCGATGCTGCGGGGCGCCAGGACCCGGGCGCCCCGGCGCTGCAGCTCCGCACACACACAGCGGCCCAGGAAGCCGTTTCCACCCGTGACCCAGATCTGCTTCCCCGCCAAGGGAAAGGTTTCGGGGAAGTCGGGGAGGGTGGCCATCAGGCCTCCCCGCGGGGGGCCTCTTCCCGGCCCGCCAGCTTGAGGAGCATCTCCCGCTCCGCCAGCTTCAGGTCATGGGCCACCATCATGGCGGCCAGCTCCTGGATGCGCACCTTGGGCTCCCAGCCCAGGATCTCCCGGGCCCGACCCGCGTCCCCCTGGAGGTGGTCCACCTCCGCGGGGCGGAAGTAGCGGGGATCGATCTCCACGTACGCGTGCCAGTCCAGGTCCAGGGCCTGGAACACCAGGTCCAGGAATTCGCGGATGGAGAGGCTCTCGCCCGTGGCCACCACGTAGTCGCCGGGGGTGTCCTGCTGGAGCATGCGCCACATGGCCTCCACGTAGTCTCCGGTATAACCCCAGTCCCGGCGGGCCTCCAGGTTGCCCAGGAAGAGCTTCTCCTGCAGGCCCAGCTTGATGCGGGTGGCGGCCCGGGTGATCTTGCGGGTGACGAACGTCTCGCCTCGGCGCGGGCTCTCGTGGTTGAAGAGGATGCCGTTGCTGGCGAACATCCCGTAGCTCT
>CAZPUI010000335.1:0-6009 GCA_964589695.1 uncultured Solibacteraceae bacterium
GATCGAGCCTGGGCAGCCTTGGCCAGCCAGACCTGCTCCGTGGGCGCCGCCAGCTCCGGTGGAAGCAGGCTCGGGGCTCCGGGCCCCCCGATGCGGGCCAGGGTCCGCTGGTAGCGCGCCAGGTCCGCCTGGGGCAACCGGGCCACCTGGTCCTGGGTCAGGGCAGGGGGCTGGCGCCGCCATTCGGCCTCAAGGGCATCCTTCACCGTAAAGGTCTGGGCCAGCAGGGGGCCCGCGGCCAGCAGGGGCAGGAGGCAGGCGGGACGCATCACCCCAGCAGCCTCATGAGGTCCTTGCGGTGGAGTTTGCGGGCCAGGGTGAGGGCCGTACCTTGTTCCCGGTTCCTCAGATCCCGCCGGGCCCCCCGCTTCAGGAGAAGCTGGACCAGGCCAAGGTGCCCACCCCGCACGGCCACCATCAAGGGCGTCCACCCCTCATGATCCTGGACATTGGGCTTGGCGCCCTGGGCAAGGAGCCGTTCCACCACATCCCGATGGCCCTCCTCGCAGGCCACATGGAGGGGGGTCCACCCCGCCTCCTCGACCCAATTGGGATTGCCCCCGGCTTCCAGGAGCAGGGCCAGGCTTTCCGCCTGCCCTACGGAGGCTGCCAGCCACACGGGGGTCACCCCTTCGGGTTCACCCACGGCATTGGGATCGAAACCGCGGTCCAGCACGAACCGCACAAACTCGGGTCCGCGGTGGGTGGCCAGGTGCAGCAGATCAAGGCCTGCACCGGGACTCGCCAGCACCAACCCCTGGTCCACCAGACCCTGCAGGACCTCCAAACGACCGAAGCTCAGGAGGCCCATCTGCCTGAAGGTATGCTCTTCTTCCGACAGGGGCACCAGGGCACACCCCGCACCCACCAGGGCGCGGACGCATTCCAGGATCTGGGCAGGTTCCGCGCGATCCTCTTCGTTCCGGTTGGACGTCTTGGGGGGCGTCATCTCCTGGAGAAGGGCGATGTCCACGAGTTTGGGCGAGGCCTCCAGGAGCTCCGCCTGGGCCCAGCCCTGGGCCAACATCCACGCCAGGGCCTCGGACCGCGCCCGATGGGCCGTGGCCTCCAGGACCTTCCGTCCATAGGCACTGTCCGGCCCCAGGGCAATCCCCTGGCGCTGCAGGAACTCCAGCACCGGCACCCGTCCCCCGGATCCCGCGGCCTCCAGGATGCGGACATCAGAGAAATCCACCCCGCGCGTGGCCCCCGCCTCCAGCACCTCCAGGAACCCAAAGTAGGCCGCCACCAGCAGGAGGTTGGGTGTGGATTCATCGAGCTCTTCCGGTAGTTCACCCACCCGGGCTCCCCGACCCAAGAGCAGTTGCACCAGCTCGGGTTGGCCATAGAGCATGGCCCGCAGCAGGGGCGTCCCCCGGGCGCCAGGGTAGCCATCCACCGGGTGCCCCAGGTCCAGCAGCCGCTCCATCACGGGCTTCATGCCCCCGGCCACGGCCACATCCAGGGCGCAGTTCCCTTCGGGGGTGCGTAGGGCCTCCAGGTTCAGGCCTTCCTGTCCCAGCATGGCCAGGGCCAGGGCCTCGTCCATGCACTGGAGGGCCGCCAGGAGGGGCGACCAGCCATCGGGCTCAGGGATCTCGGAATGGGCCCCCCGCTGCACCAGGATCAGGGCCAGGTCCATGTGGTCCTGGTCCATGGCCACCCGGAGCGCCGAATACCCTTCCGAGTCCCTGGCGTCCACCTCCGCCCCCGCCTCCAGCACCCGATGCAGGCCCTCCGCGTGGCCCGCGTCGACGGCGAAGTGAAGGGTCGGGGGCGCGCCCTCCGGCACCCGGTTGGGGTCCGCCCCCGCCTCCAGCAACCGGGCCACCACCTTCTGGGTGCTGGAGCTGAGGGCAAAGGTGAGGGGTGTGCCCCGCCCCGCCGCAAGATGGTTGGGATCCGCACCCGCGGCCAGGAGCAGCTCCGCCACGTCCAGGGCATCCCGTCCCGCCGCCAGCATGAGGGGTGTGAACGTTTCTCCAGGGATGGGCAGATCCGGAGGGGTCCCCTCCGCCAGGAGCTGGGCCACCTTGGCGGTGTCATCCGCAAAAACGGCGTCGGCCAACTGATCGGCCTGCTTCTGAACCCACTGTGTTTCCTGGGCCCTGGGCAGGGTGTCCTTGATGCGTGAAGCGGCCCCCAGGGCCGCGCGTTGAATGGGATTCCGGGGTGCGCTCATGGCTCTACTTTACTCGTACCTCCCCTGGCTATCACGGTTGCGGTGAGTTAAGGACCTCGGGCTGCCTTGGCTTCCCACCCATCCCAAGACGCGCGCCTTCAGCGATTCAGGAATCCCCCTCGAGCCCCACTGGTACACTTGGACCCATGTCCAAGATCCTCATTGCCGACGACCAACCCGATGTGCGCGAGAGCCTGAGGCTTCTCCTGAAAACAGAGGGGTTCAAACTCGACACCGCCGCCTCTCCCGCGGCGGTTCTGGCCGCGGTGGAGACTTCGCCGCCGGATCTGGTGCTCATGGACATGAACTACAGCCAGGACACCACCTCCGGCCAGGAGGGGCTGCGCCTCCTGGAGCGCCTGCGGTCCCTTCGCCCCGAGCTTCCCGTGGTGGTCATGACCGCCTGGGGCAGCGTGGAACTGGCGGTGGAGGCCATGCGCATGGGGGCCAAGGACTTCGTGCAGAAACCCTGGGAGAACGCCCGCCTCTTGGCCACCCTGCGCACCCAGCTGGAATTGGCCAGCGCCCTGCGCCAGTCCCAGCGCCTGGAGGCGGAAAACCGCATCTTGCGCGGGGAAGGCCTGCCGGAGCTGGTGGCCCAATCCCGGGCCATGCAGCCCGTGTTGCGCCTCCTGGAGCGGCTGGGGCCTTCGGACGCCACCGTGCTCATCACCGGGGAAAACGGCACGGGCAAGAGTCTCATCGCCCGGGTGCTTCATGCCTGCAGCCGCAGGGCGGACAAGCCCCTGATCACCCTCAATGCCGGGGGACTCAGCGAAGGCGTCCTGGAATCGGAACTCTTCGGCCATGTGCGGGGCGCCTTCACGGATGCCAAGGGCGACCGTACGGGCCGCTTCGAGCTGGCGGACGGCGGGACCATCTTCCTGGATGAGATCGGGAATGCCCCCCTGGCCTTGCAGTCCAAGCTCCTGCGGGTCCTGGAAACCGGCGAGTTCGAGCGGGTGGGCTCCAGCCGTTCCCAGAAGGTGGACGTGCGGGTCATCAGCGCCACCAACACGAATCTGGAGGAGGCCGTGGCCTCGGGCCGCTTCCGCCAGGACCTGCGGTTCCGCCTGAACACCATCGAGGTCCACCTGCCTCCCCTTCGGGAACGGCCCGAGGACATCGCCCCCCTGGCGTCCCATTTCCTGGCCCAGCACGCCCAGCGCTACCACAAGGACCTGAGGGGCCTGGGGGCGGAAACCCTGCGTCTGCTGGAGCAGCACCCCTGGCCGGGCAACATCCGGGAGCTGGACCATGCCATCGAAAGGGCCGTGCTCATGGCCACGGAGGGCACCCTCAGTCCCATGGACCTCATGCTCAGTCCCCGCAAGGGCGGCAGCCCCTCCCTCCAGGACCTGAGCATCGAGGAAATGGAAGGGGTGCTCATCCGCAAGGCCTTGGATCGCTATGGCAGTGCCACCGCCGCCGCCGAGGCCCTGGGCCTGAGCCGCAGTGCGATGTACCGCCGACTCCAGAAACTGGGCATCACGGGCTGAGGGCCCATGGCCCGGGTGCTTTTCCTCACCGACAATCCCTACCCTCCCGAGGTGGCGGGGGGGCGTGAATCCAGCACCCACGAGCTGTGCCTGGCGCTGCAAAGCGCGGGTTGGGAGGTGGCCGTGGCCGCCTTCCGCCGCTGGCCCACCCCCTGGGATCGCGTGAACCGCACCCTATCGAAGGTGCATCCCCGCCTGGCCCCCGTGGACGCGTGCATGGGCTACCCCACCTTCCGGGGCTGGCACCTCCGGGGCCAGCTGGCGCGCGCCCTGGAGCGGTTCGGTCCGGACCGGGTGGTGCTCCAGGTGGCGGACCCCATCCCGCTCCTGGGGTGGCTTCAGACCCTGGCCATTCCCGCGGTGGTCTACCTCCGGGATACCGCCTTCGGTCGCTGGACCCCCCCACCCTGGAACCTGTCGCCCACCACCTTCCTGGCCAACAGCGGCTTCACGGCCAGGTCCTTCCGGGCCTTCTGTGGTCGGGAGGCCAAGGTTCTGCCTCCCCTGGTGGAGGACGCCCGGTACCGCACGCCGGTCCACGGGGAATGCGCCACCTTGGTGAACCCCGTGGCGGTAAAGGGCGTGGAACTGGTCCTGGAACTGGCCCGACGCCGGCCGGACCTCCCCTTCCAGTTCGTGGAGACCTGGACCACCTTCCCCAAGGGGTCCCGGAATGAGGTGGCCCGGATCAAGGCCCTGCCCAACGCCCGCTGGCAGCCTCGGGTGCTGGACATGCGACCCGTGTACGGCCGCACCCGGGTGTTGCTGGTGCCCAGCCTCTGGGAGGAACCCTGGGGAAGGGTGGTCACGGAGGCCCAGGTGAGTGGCATTCCCGTCCTTGCCCGGAACGTGGGTGGCCTGCCTGAATCCGTGGCCGGGGGGGGGCTGCTGGTGCCGGCGGAGGCGGGGGTGGAGGCGTGGGAAGCGGCCTTGGGGTCCCTCTGGGACGACCCCGAACGCCATGCCGCCCTCCGTGAAAGGGCACTGGAAGCCGCCGCCCGACCCGAACGGCAGCGGGAGCACCTCCTGTCCCGCTTCCTGGAAGCACTGGAGGCCCCCGGGCCATGGCCATGCTGAAGGTATCGGTGATCCTGCCCACCCGGAACCGGCCCCTGCTGCTGGAGGCGGCACTCCAGTCCGTCCTCGGCCAGACCCACCCCGTCCACGAGATCCTGGTGGTGGACGATGGCTCCGAACCTTGCCACCAACCGAACCTGGAGGCCCTGGCGGCCACCTCGCCGCGGATCCGCCTCCTCCGCCAGGGGTCCTGCCAGGGGGTCTCCGCGGCCCGGAACCGGGGCCTTGAGGAAGCCACGGGGGACGCTCTGCTCTTCCTGGATGACGACGACCTGCTCCTGCCCGCCATGGTGGAGACCTGTGGGGCGAAGCTGGAGGCCGATCCGGGGCTGGGGGTGGTCGCCTGCCTGGCGGAGGTCCTCTTCGCCCCGGGTCCGGACGGTTGGCTTCCCTTGGCCCTGCTCTTCGACCCCCGCCTCCTGGAGCACCACCCCTTGAGGGGCCTGGACGGGGGCAACCCCCTCCTCCCTGGCCACCTGGAACGGGATCCCGGGGACGCCCTCCTCCGGAGCACCGTTCCCATCCACACCTGCCTGGTGCGCCGATCCGCGGTGGGTGACCTGCGCTTTCCGGTGGACCTAAGGCAGGGCGAGGACACCTGCTTCTGGCTCCGGGTGGCGCGCCGGGGCTGCCGCTTCCATCGGGTGGACGCCTGTCTGGCCCTGGTGCGCCGCCATGGGGGGAACACGACCCGATCGCGGCGGGCCTACTTCCGAGATATCCCGGCCTGCTACCACCGAATCCTGCGGGAGGGCCTGGTCACCACCCGCCGGGATCGCTTCCTGGTGAGCCTGAAACTGGCCTACTTCGCCTGGAGGCGGAAGGATGGACAGGATTTGTCTCATGGGCTCCGGGTCCTGGCCTGTCCCGATCTGCTGGTGCGGGTGGTGTGGGCCTTCCTGGGCACCTCACTGGCCCTCCGCAGGCGGCTGTTGAAGTACTACTTTCAGGACTGATCTGCGTTTTTCGTTTCTGGAAGGCTCCGGAACGCCTGCTTTCCATTTGGGCTTCACCCTCCATGCCGAGGGCGTGACACTGGCAGAGGAGTTCCGCCATGCGCCTGTCCCACGATCGCACCCTCCAGGGGATCGCCCTGCTGGCAGCCCTGCCCATGGCGGGGGTGGCGCTGTGGGCTCTGTTCAACCCCAGCCCACCGATGGCCCTGGGGATGATCCTTTGGCTCCTGGCCCTTGGCGCGCCGCTGTGGAAGCTGGGCCAGCTGCGGGAGCGCACCCTTCGGCCCCTTCAGAC
>CAZPUI010000336.1:0-5950 GCA_964589695.1 uncultured Solibacteraceae bacterium
AGCCCGGCAACCTGCAGGCGCGCTCCGACATGATGATGGCCTCCATGATGGGCGGGACCAAGGATTCCGAAGGCACAGGCCCCATGGACATGTGCAAACAGATGATGGCCACCATGTCCAAGACCACCGAACTTGCCACCTTTGCCACGCCGGAAGTCCGGGGTCTCTTCGAGGAGTGGGCGGCCCAGATCGAGTCCGAGATCCTCGCCTTCGCGCAGGGCACGGCCGTGGGCACCGAGGCGCTGGCCGCCCACTTCAAGCTTTCGCCCGAGAGTGTCAACTACTTCCTGGGGCGCCTGGCCGCCAAGGGCCAGATCCGCCTGAAGGTGGAATGTTAGGCACCACCCCACGGGTCCGGGTTACCGAGAGGTTGGCCACGAGGGTTGACCACGCAAAGGGGCCGCCCCTGGGCGGCCCCTCCATGGCCCCAGCGGGTTTGACTCAGCCCCTGCAGAAGCAGGTTATGCAGGTCACGGTGCAGGGCTCCCACGTCCACACGGTGCAGACCCATTCCTCCTCGCTGTACCAGCAGTTCGCCAGCCGGCACTGGGTGTAGGCGCAGGTATCCGTCAGGCGCTTCATGCCCACCACTTGCTCTCCCTGCTCGGGGGTAAGGGTGGCAAGGTTCTCACGGTTGAGACTCAGCTTTTTCATGGTCGACTCCTGTCGAAAAGGTGCGCCGCGCGCACGGAATGCACCGAGGGGGGAGCCTCAGCTTGCCCATCCCCGAAACCCATGCACCAAGGGCGTCATGTTCTCCTCGCGAACACCCCCAGGAGACCCCTTGGAGGGTGGTCAACCAGGAACCAGGGGGCCGAAGGGAGGTCACCCACCGTTCGTGGGGGATTTTTCCCCCATTCATGGTCCATTCCTCTCCCGGGCCCCCGGGAATCCCAGATAATCAGGATTCTTCCCCAAGGAGCCCCCATGTCCATCCTTCGCCTTCAGCGGGAAACCATGCTGACCCTCCTGTCCGAGAGGCAGCTCGAGACGGCCGTGGGGGGAGAGGACGGCCCCCCGACGCCCCACACCGTCATCACAGGCACCCGGTTCACCACCGCCTTAGAGACTTTTGTTTCCTGTCAGGCGTGCTGAGCCTCCATGACCCTTGCTGAACTGGGAGAATCCTTCCGGGACAGGTTGACCCGAAAGGCCTACTGGGGCGCGTTCGTGTTCGTGATGGGTCTTTGGACCTGCTCGGTCGCCCTCTGGTGGCGATCCGGTGGCCACACCCGAGGCGCACTTCTCCAGGTGCTGTCGGGCGTGCTCTTCTACTTTGTGTTCATCTGGGTCTCTCCCATGCTCTGGCTCTGGGATGGCCGACCCGGCCTGCGAAAGGCAAGGTTCAGGCAGTACGTGCTGGCCTTCCTGGCCTCCGAGTGCATGGTCATCGCCATCCTGGCCTTCGAGGAAATGCTGGGGCGCCTCTGGGGAGGCTCCCCCTATGGCCTGATGCTGTACATCACGAACCTCTGCTTCCAGGGCCCTGCCCTCTTCCTGGTGGGCCTGCTCTTGGCCCACCAGGAGTTCTTGAGCGCCGCCTGGCGGACTTCCCGCCAGCAGGCGGAAGAGGCCACCGCCCATCAACTCAAGGGCCAGTTGCACCCCCATGCCTTGTTCAACGCCCTCAACAGCCTGGCGGGCCTGATCCTCGATGATCCCTACGGTGCCGAGGCCTACGTGGAAGCCATGTCCAGTTTCATGCAGCGGCTTCTGCAAGCCTCCAAGCACCGCCATTGGCCCCTCTCCGAAGAACGGCGCTTGGTCGAGGACTACCTCGTCATGGAGGGCATGCGCCTGGGGTCCCGCCTGATGGTGAAGTGGGCGTGGGATGAAAGCATGAATTCGCTGCCCGTATCCCCCCTCCTGGTCCAACCCCTGGTGGAAAATGCCGTCAAACACGGCATCAATCCTTCGGGGGGCGGAGGAGTCCTGCAGGTCCAAGCCTTCCGCGATGGCACCGACCTCTGCCTGCGGGTGGGCAACACAGGGGCGCTCCTTCGCCCCCCTGCCCCTGAGGGCGGAGGCTTGGGAATCCCGAACCTGCGCCGCCGCCTGGACCTGGCCTATGGCGACGAAGCCGCCTTCGACCTCGCGTCGGACGCGGAGGGCTGGACCTGGGCCAGCATCCGTATCGCCCTTTCCAGAAGGCTTCCATGAACGGCGTCCGTGTCCTGGTGGTGGATGACGAACCCCTGGCCCTGCGCCGGCTGAAGCATCTCCTCGAAACGTGCGGCTGCACGGTGGTCGGGGAATGTCGCAGTGTCCCCCACATGCTGAAGCTGCTTGAGCAGGGGTTGCAGCCGGACCTCCTCTTCCTGGATGTGGAGATGCCCGGGGGATCCGGCCTCGAGGTCCCCCCGGAACTCTCCCATCCCATCCCCATCGTGTACGTCACCGCCCACATGGAACACGCGGCCCGGGCCTTCGACCTGGATGCGGTGGACTATCTCCTGAAGCCCGTCTTCCTGGGGCGCCTGCAGAAGGCGCTGGAGAAATTCACGCGCCTCCACCCTTCCCCAGGAGCAATCCTGGAGGCGAAACCCAAGGCCGCCCGGAGCCCCATGCGCTTCCCGGCCAAGGCGGCCGGGGGGACCTTCTTCCTGGACTTCCGGCGGGTCAGCCACTTCGAATTCCTCGACCATGCCGTGGTGGCCTGGTTTGGCGGGCAGAAGTTCAAGGTCGCCTGGGAGAGCCTCTCCGAGGTGGAAGAAGCCTTTCCCGACCGAGGCCTGCTGCGCATCCAGCGCCACCTCCTCCTGCGACCGGAAGCCGTGCTATCCATCCGCAGCCTTGAGGGGGGCCGTGCCTCCGTGCGCCTGCCCGAAGGCATCGAGCTGGAGGTCAGCCGCAGCATGACCCCCAGGGTCCGGGAGGCCCTGCGGGCGGATCGGCCCTGAATCCGCAGGCAGCCTGCCACGGGTCCGGCACCTTGCCTGGGTGCAACCGGCAGGCCGGAGCGGGAACCTGGGGGGCCAAGGAGCCCCCATGCGAACCCTGCTGCTGTCCTTCCTCGTCCCCGTCCTGGTGGCCCAGGTCCCGGCCTCGAGCCCCAAACCCATGGAGGCAGTCCAGCGCAAGACCGTGGTGGAGGCCCTGAACCAGGTCCTGCGGGCGCGCTATGTCTTCCCCGAGGTGGCCGAGCAGGTGGCCAAGGCCTTGGCGGACAAGGTCGCGAAGGGAGGCTACGACGCCTGCACCGCCACGGACACCTTCGAGAAGGCCCTCCACGAAGACCTTCGGACCCTGGGCAAGGACGGCCATTTCCGGGTGCGGTACCTGCCCGACTTCAAGCCCCGTCCCGAGTCCAACCGGCCGCCCACCCCGGAGGAGTTCGAGCGGGGTCGGCGCCAGGTGGTCCGCCAGGGCTTCGGACTGGCCCGCACGGAGATCCTGCCGGGGAACATCGGCTACCTGGATGTTCGCGCCTTCCCCCCCGCCGAGGCGGTGGCGCCCGCCTATGCCGCGGCCCTCACGCTGCTCTCGGGCACCGAGGCCCTGATCCTGGACCTGCGGCAGAACGGCGGGGGCAGTCCCGAGGGGGTGGCCCAGCTCCTGAGCCACTTCTTCGCCGAAGGGGATGGACGTCACCTCAACAGCATCTATTCACGCCCGACCAACGCCACCCGTGACTTCTGGACCAACCCCAGCGCAACTCCCCGCTACACCAAGCCCGTATGGGTGCTCACCAGCGCCTTCACCTTTTCCGGGGGCGAGGAATGCGCCTATGACTTCCAGACCCAGAAACGGGCCACCCTGGTGGGGGAGACCACCGGTGGCGGGGCCAACCCTGGGGACATGCACCCCTTGGCCCAGGGCTTCGTCGCCTTCGTGCCCTCGGGCCAGGCCATCAATCCCATCACCAAGACCAACTGGGAGCATGTGGGCGTCAAGCCCGACCTTCCCGCCCCCGCCCCCGAGGCCCTCAAGGTGGCGCACCTGGAAGCCCTGAAGCGGGTGATCGAGGATGAAAAGGAGCCCGCCCGCAAGTCCGCCCTGGAAAGGACGCGGGCCATGGTGGAAAAGGGCGAGGCCCCGCCGCCCCGCTATACCAAGCCGCAGTAGGTCCCATGGAGCCCCTGCCCCAGGCCTCCCGATCCGACCAGACGGAGATCCTCCCCTGGCAGCCCCGGTGGAAAAACCAGTTCGCAGCCCTCAACCGCGCCTGGCTGCAAGAACGCTTCAGCCTGGAACCCTACGACGAAGAAGTTTTGAACGATCCCGAGGGCCGGATCCTGGCGGGAGGCGGGGAGGTGCTCTTCGCCTGCCTGGGCGAGGAGGTGCTGGGGACCTGCGCCCTGCTGCACCACGGGGACGGCACCTGGGAAACGTTGAAACTCGCCGTGGTGCCCGAGGCCCAGGGTCGGGGTCTGGGGCGCAGGCTCCTTGTGCACTGCCTGGAAGTTGCTCGCCAGCGGGGAGCCCCCCAGGTTTTCGCCCGCACCAGCCCCATGCTGGGGGCCTCCAACCATCTTCTGAAGGAGCTGGGCTTTGAATTCCAGGGCCCCGATACCAGCCACCACTATCAGCGGCCCTCCACCGTGTACCGCCTCAGGCTTTAATCGCTTCAGTCCGGCAACCGCAGGCTCACCATCATGGTGCGGTCCCAGGCCGGGTCGAGGTCATGCAGGAAGGACAGCAGGACCATGAGGATGCCCGCGGTGCCCTCCAGGAAACTGGGATCGTCCACGAACTCGGGAAGCGCATGCCCCTCGGCATCCTGTCGACCAGGCTGGAAGGCCCGCCAGCCTCCCATGCCCTCTCCAGAATGGAAGAACTCGAGGATCATGCGCGCATAGGCAAGGGCAGCCTCCTTGAAGATCGGCTCCCCTGTTGCCTGGAATGCACGACGGAAGATCAGGGCATTGCCCGCAGCGCCATGACAAAGTCCACCGTCCATCACACCGGCCTCCCCCAGCGGACGCCGCGCCGCGAGGCGAAGCATGTCCAGCGCGAAGGTTACCCAGTCCTCGCGACCCACGAGGAGGGCCGCCTGCAGGATGGCCATGCCTGCCCCAAGGTCTCCGTAACACCAGGCAATGCGACTGCCCCGCTCAGGAGGATTGGCCCCGGATTGGGCCCAGGCAATGAGGCGGCAGCCGTGCTCTGGAGGCTGAGCATGGGCCTGGATCCAGTCCATGGCCCCCTCCAGCAGGCGCCTGGCGCGGCCGGGAGCGACCTCCCAAGCCACCAGCGCCCCCAGCAGGGTGATGATCCCGGGAGTCCCATGCGCAAGCCCTTGATTGTAGTAGCCGTTGGGACACAGTTCCCGCTGCCAGGGCGGCAGATGATGCGCCGGCGTGTGCCAGGAGATCCCGAGCTCCGATGACTCCGCCAAGCGTTCGAGGTGCGAAAGAATGGCCTCCAGGATGCCCCGCGCCGAGGGTCGAGGCATGCGTTCGAGGGCATACACACCGTACCCTACGAGCCCACCGATCAGGTCGTAGTCGCCCTTCCAGGATTCCGTGGAAAGCAGGTCCAGGATCAAATCGTCCACGTCCCCGTTGGAGTCCCCAGATTCCTCCTCCTCGGATCCTGCCTCCAGCCATGGCTGGAGGTGTTCAATCACCCAGGCGAGCCCTGCACAACCGCCAAACAAACTGAGGGAGGGCCGCTCCGAGAGTTGCTCCACGGCCCTTTCAAGGGTGGCATGGGCAGCCTCCAACAGGTCTGGACGCCCCAGGGCCCTGGCGCCATAGGCCAGCATCAGGCCATGGCCCGCGCCCCCCTCTCCAAGGTCCGGACTCTGGGGAATGTACCGGAGCAAGGCCCCCAAGGCTTCCTCTTGAGCGCCCTGAAGGCCTTCGCGGAGGTCGCCCGTCAAGGGGGGAAAGGGGAAGGTGGCAATAATCGATCGACACATATTGTAGATACCTTCCAAACAGGCTCTCACAAAACGGTAGTTCAAGCACACCACGAAAAGGCGTCGATTCATCGGCGCACTTGTGTG
>CAZPUI010000337.1:0-5942 GCA_964589695.1 uncultured Solibacteraceae bacterium
TCCCTGGTCGCCCAGGATTTGGCCGTGCCCACCCTGTTCGAGGACGAACGGCTCTGGATCGTGGACAAGCCCGCGGGCATGGTGGCCCATCCGGGTCCCGGCCATCCCGATGGCACCCTGGTGAATGCCCTGGTGGGGCGCATGAAGGCGGCCCTGGAGGTGGTTGATCCCCATGAGGGTGACGAGGAGGAAGAGGAATACCCCGCCCCCATCTGGCCCGGCCTCGTGCACCGCCTGGATCGCTTCACCACCGGCTGCCTCGCCATGGCCAAGGATGCCCAGGCCCAGACCCTGCTCCAGCGCCAGTTCAAGGACCGGACGGTGGAGAAGATCTACCTGGCCCTGGTGCGGAACAGCCGTCGGCTTCCCGACTGCGGCAGCTTGCTGGTGGACCAGCCTTTGGCGCGCCACCGCACCGAGCGCACCAAGATGACCATCACCTCCCACGGTCGCCCCTCCCAGACCCGGGTCAAAGTCCTGGCGCGCTCAGGGGGGGTGGCCCTGGTGAGCTGTGAACTCCTCACGGGGCGCACCCATCAGATTCGCCTGCACCTCAACCATCTGGGGGCTCCCATTCTGGGGGATCCCCTCTACGGCGGTCCCACCCAGTGGCTGGACCTGGAGAAGCGCCCCATCCCCTTCGAGCATCCCCTGCTGCACGCCTGGCAGTTGGCCTTGGACCACCCAGGCACCGGCGACCGCCTGCGGGTGTCCGCGCCCCTGCCGGAAGCCTTCAGGGCTGTGATGGGGCGGCTGGACCTGCCTATTCCACCCGGAGCGTGACGGAGCCCACGGCGCCCCAGAATTCCTTGACGCTGGCGTACACGTGGTAGGTGCCAGGCCGGGTGGGGGCATGGTAGAGGCCTGTGGGGCTGATGGTGCCGCCGCCTTCCTCCTCCACCTCCCAGCGAAGCTCCGCCTTGGCCAGGCCCCGGACCTTGGCGTGGAGCTGCAGGGTGGCCCCGGCGCGCACCGTGGGTGTGGCGGGCTCCACCTGCACGGTGGGCAGGACCTGGACTTCGTGAATCTGCTTGTACGGCGTGCCATCCGCCCGCTTGCCCTTGAGGTGGAGGTGGTAGTTCCCCACCTGGGACGGGGCGACGTAGGTCACGTTCAGGCCCTGGGACTTGAGGAGGGCCCCTCCGGAGAGCTCGTAGACCTCCCATTGAGGCTCGCCACCCAAATCGGTCAAGGCTTGGGCAGACAGGGAGAGCTTTTCACCCACCTTCACGATGGAGGGGGCGGGCGAGATCGCCAGGGACTGGTCCCGGGTATCCGAGCCACATCCTAGGGCGAGGACACAAAGGCATACGAGGGGCAGAAGGGCAGGGCGCACGGCAGACTCCATCCTTGTATGTTCCCACGGTGGAAATAAGTTCCGAATGCCCGATCCTTCTGGGTCGGGGTGGACCTTCCGAATTGGGGGAACCATGGACTTCCGGGTGCTGCGCACAGGGGTGCCTTCCGGGTGGGAGTGGATCGAATGGCTGCTGCCCCTGGGGCTGGGCGCCGCGGCCTTGGCGGTGGTGATCCTGGTGGCCAGGGCCCTGGGCAATGTGCGGGCCCGTCGCGGCGGGCTGCTGGATCCCCTTCAGCTGGAGGAACTGCTCCTGGGAACGCCCCCTTGCATCATTGACCTACGATCGGCGCGGGAGTTTAGGGGCTCCCATGGCCATATTCGAGGGTCCCTGAACATTCCCTTGGAAGACCTGCCCCGGCGCCTGGGGGAGTTGGATGCCCGCCAGCTTCGCCCCAACGGGGTGGTGGGGGGGCACGAGGCCAGGGCCCGTCAGGCCGCCCGTCTTCTCAGGGCCCGGGGCTTCTCCTGGCTCTACGTCCTGCGGGGGGGGCTCCATGCCTGGCGGAGGGCAGGGATGTTGGTGATGCATAGCAAGGCACCCGAGGGGCGTGCCCGGCATTGAACCCTTGCATCGAACGGGACAGAATCCACTACTTCGTGAGTTCCGCAAGCCACTTCTGAAGGGCGCTGGCGATCTTGGTGCCGAATTCCTTCTTCAGCTTGCGCTCGGAACTGAGCTCATCCACGCCCTGACCGATGGCATCGATGGACGTGGACTCGTACTGCGTGCCTGCCCGGTCCACCAGGGTGAGGTCCAGGTAGCCACGGGTGATGATGAAATCCGCGGTCTGCTGTTGGTCCCAGTAGGTTTTCTTGGCCCCGATGTCCAGGCCCGCCTTGCTGCGCTTCAGCTTCAGCTGGATGGTGAATTCGCCGTCCCGCTCGGCCCACCCCAGGCCTGACTTGAGCACGGCATTGCGAAGCACGGAGGCCACATCGCCGACCACGTTGGGGTCGGTGTCGCCCCCCAGGCTGAAGGTGAGGCTGGCCCGCAGTTCGTCCAGGAGCTTGTCCACCCAGAGTTTGGTCTTGCGGACTTCGCCGCGCAGGGCGGGATCCCCCCCTGCGGCGGTGAGCAGGCTGGCGGTGTCATCCAGCTTGGCCATCTCCGCCTGGGCCAGCTTCAGGCGCTGGAGTTTGCGGATGCGCTCCCGAGGCTCACCAGAGGCGTTCTCGCTGGCCAGTTCGCTGGTCATGGCGTCGAAGCGGGTCTTGAGCTCCGTTTGGGCCACGGCCGCATCCAGGTAGGCCAAGGCCCAGACGGTGTTGTCCTTGCGGTCTGTCCAGGTCTCCTGGACCGTGAGGCCCGGGAGTTCCAGCGCCTGGGCTTGGACGGTGGTGCTTTGGCTGAAGTTCTGGGTGGAGCTGGCCGTGGTGGCGGATCCCGTGGAGCGCTGGACCACGGAGGAGCTGCGCATGTCCGTGGTGGACTTCACGCTGGCCCGAAGGCGCGCCAGCACTTCGCCCCGGGCATTGTCCCCGGCCTTCTTGATGGCCATGGCCTCCGTGGGGGAGATGAGGGCGGATCCGATGGCGTAGATGCGGCCAGGTTCGCTGGGAAGCTGATTGACCCACATGGGTTTCACCGAGCCCTGGGCCAGGGCGACGGCTGGTACGCACAGCAGGAGCGCAGGCATTCTCATGGGACCTCCTCTCGATCCTTGGGGCGGGCAGGGTGGTTGAGTCTACCACCCGCATGAAGGGCCGGAACATGGGCGGACACGTCAGGTTTTGCCCCCAAGGAAGGGGGTGGAAGGAAGGAATGGTCAACTCATGTCGAAACCTGGGAGGCCTTTGTCCAAGGGAGGGCGTGGGATTTCCGTGGTTGCGGCCCCCGGGGGGCGGGCCTACACTCGACCCATTCTCCCCATCCAGCCCTCGGCACGGTCGCTGGTTCAGTTCATGGAGGTTCCAGGATGTTCAAGCGCGTGGTATTGGCCCTGTTTGCTGTGGTTGGGCTCCTGGCCCAGGACGCCCCCCAGGAAGGTCAGCTGCCCAAGATCGCCGTGCTCCCCCTCAAGGGTGGGGCCATGAGCGGGCAGATGACGGACCAGGGGGAGACCCTCTACCAGATGGTCACCACCATGTTCTTCAACCTGAAGCGCTTTGATGTCATCGAAAGATCCCAGCTGCAGGCGGTTCTGGGCGAAAGCAAGTTCCAGAACTCCGGACTCGTGGACGAGGGCTCGGCCGTGGAACTGGGCAAGCAGCTGGGTGCCAAGTTCGTGGTGCTGGGCAACTGGACGGGCACCGCCGCCGTCCAGAAATCAACGAACTACAACGAGAAAACGGGGTATCAGGAATCCACCGCCTACACCGGGAACATCAACGTGAACGTGCGGATGGTGGAGGTCCAGACTGGGAAGATCAAGGCCACCTTCAGGGCCACCGGGGCCCCCCTCATGGCTTTCAGCGTGGGGGATGCCATTGCCACCATGCTGAAGGAAGTGGACAAGAAGCTGGGACGCGAAATCGCCAATGAATTCCCCTTGGCGGGCATCATCCTGAAGTTGATCAGCGAGAAGGAGTTCCTCATCGACCTCGGCAAGGCCGATGGCGTCAAGAAGGGGGACGAATTCGTCGCCATCCAGCGGGGCGAACCCATTGTTCATCCCAGGACAGGGGCCCTCATTCCCGGGGAAAAGACCGTCCTTGCGGAGTTTGAGATCACCAAAGTGGACGAGCGCACCTCCGTGGTGAAGATTTCCAAGAACATCACCAAGCCCACCTTCAAGGTCGGCATGGAACTGGAACAAAAACCCAAAGAAGCAGGGCTTGGCGAAAAACTCGGCAACTGGCTCCGTCGATAGTCCCATGCTCGTCCCGGTGAAGCCGGGGCCGCAGCATCCCCCTTCCACCCCACAAGGAGAAACCCCATGAAGCACCTCATCACCGCCGCCGCCCTCACCGCCATGGCCCTCAGCCTGGCCTGTGACAAGAAGCCCGATGCAGTTCCCGTGACGACGACCGCCGCGAAGAATGCCCCCGCCTGGGTCGACAGTCCGAATGTGCCCGATGGGTTGGGTGATGTTGGAATCGCACCTGCACACCCCCTTGGGGACAGAAACGAGGAGCGCTCCCAGGCTCTTGCGGCCGCCCGCACCAAATTGGCGGGTCAACTCAAGGTCAAAGTTCAGAGCATGTTTAGCCAGCTGAACCAGCAACTCACCACCGGGAGCATTACGACGGGTCAGAAGCCCATCAAGAGCGACGTGGCTTCCCGCATGGTGGAAAACGTAACGCGAAATATTGTGGATCAGGAGCTGCAGGGTACTCAGGTTCGCGCGTGGTACAAAGATCCCACCGATGGCAGCACATACTGCCATCTGGTCATGACCAAGGAGACCATGGACCTCGTCATGAAGAACCAGGCCACCAAGGAAATCCGCCGCGAGATCGCCCAGGGCGAGAAATCCCTGGAAGCCGCCCTGGACAAGCTGGACGCAGCCATCGCCGCCACGAAGTAGAGGGAGGTGTCCCCCAAAACCGGCCGCCCTGGCGGCCGGTTTTTCGTTGACAGGTACAACCCGTCGACCTTACGTGTGGATGGCAGCCAGGTTCCAGCGAGTGCCATCCGATTCCATGGCTTTGGCGAGAACCCTCGTTGCAGGGTCCCGGGGTGCCCCCACCCCCGCACGCCAGCCCTCCTTCGGAGACGGAGGAGCTTGCGGAGCTTCTGCCGGTTCACATCACCCTCGCGCCTTGGCGACAGATTCCTGCCCGGGCGGAGGAGGCCTCAACCAGGCCGTGCAGATCCCCACCCAAGAATGGACCCTTCCGGACGCCCTAAAAAAGGGGTCCGAGGTCCTTCTGTCCGATCGATGACCCCAGGGGGCAAGGGTCCAAACCAAAAAAAAGAACCGGCCTTGGGGCCGGTTCTTTAAGTTTCGGAATCGGAACGATTCCGAACAAGGAACGATTCCGAACCTATTCCGACACCGCGAACACCACCTTCTCGTTCTTGAAGCGGTCTTTCACGAGGAACTTCAGGACCGCAGAAGCCTTGTCGGGAGCGATGGTCAGGCTGTAGTGCTTGTCCTTCTCCAGGGATCCAGGCACCACGCTCACCTTGCCGATGGTCTTCAAGCCCACTTCGGCGGCGGTGATGGTGATGCTTTCGGCAGAACGGAGGTCCAGGCTCTTCGTGAAGACGCCGTCGGCCCACTTCTCACCGGCCCGGTCCTTGGCGAAGACGGGCACGATGATCACGCCCTCCTTCTCCAGCTTCTTGCGGTCGCCCACCAGGTAGTGCAGGGAATTCAGCTTGGCTTTCTGGGCTTCGTTGTTGGCGGCCAGGGCTTCCATATCCTTCTGCATCTTTTCTTTCTCGCCCTGGAGGCTGGCGATGTCCTCCTGGATCTTCTTCTTCTGGGCGAGGAGGTCAGCCAGCTCTTCCTGGAGCTTCTCGGACTGGGCCACGGCGGTGTCACGCCCGCCCTCGATCTTCCCCCTCCCCTGCTTCTGGAGCTCGCTGGGGGAGATATTTGCCTTGCCCTGGCTCACCCAGGATCCGGACACCCCATTTCTGTGGAAGTGGTAAGACTCGAAACCGGGGGGCCGCCTCCCCAATGGCGTCCCCGCG
>CAZPUI010000338.1:0-5904 GCA_964589695.1 uncultured Solibacteraceae bacterium
GGCACCTACATCAAGGGCGATCGCCTTGCCCCGGGGGATGCCCGGGAACTGAAGGGCGGTGATCGGGTGGGCTTCGGCATGGTCGTCCTCTTCTTCGAAAAGGGCTGATGCGGATCGAGTCCTGGATCGACGCCAGCGGCATCCTTTGGGAGCTGGTGGAGCTGGGCGACGGTGATTGCCTGATTCGCCAGGGCCTGGATCGCTGCAGCTGGGCGGATGGAGATGTGCGGGAAGGGGTGGAGGTGGTGGCCCGGTTCAACGATCCGGAGACGGCCCGGGCCTTTCTCTGGGACGAGGGGTTCGAACCCGTAGGTATTCTCGATGCTTGACGTCCTGAAGCATCGTGAAAACCTATCCATCAGGGGCACCCCATGGACGGATTGAACTACCACCACCTTCAGTATTTCTGGACCATCGCCCGGGAAGGTGGGGTCACCCGGGCGGCCCGCAGGCTGGGCTTGGCCCAGCCCACCCTGAGCGCCCAGATGAAGGTCCTGGAGGCCCAGCTGGGGGTGAGACTCTTTGTGAAGATGGGGCGCACCTTGGCCCTCACGGACCTGGGAAGGGTGGTCTACCGCTATGCCGAAGGCATCTTCGGCCTTGGCCAGGAACTCCAGGAGGTGGTGGCTGGCAAGGCCTCGGCGCGCCCGGAGGTCTGCCGGGTTGGCATCCTGCGCTCCCTGCCGAGGATCCTTGTGCGACGTCTCCTCCAGCCCGCCTTCCAGGGCGTGGATGGGCTGCATCTGGTCTGTCGGGAGGAGGGGATGGAGGGGCTCCTGGATGCCCTGGCCCGTCGGGAGCTGGATTTGGCGATCACGGACGCGCCCCTGCTGGTGCGGCACCGCCTCAAGGCCCGGAGCCACCTCCTGGGGGAAAGCCCCCTGGGCTGGTTCGGGACCTCGGACTTGGTACGCCGTCATCCGGGTCCCTTGCCGAGGTGCCTGGAAGGGGCACCGGTGCTCTTGCCCGCGCCGGGCAGTCGGGGCCGATTGGACCTCGAGGACTGGTTCGCCCGCCACCAACTTCGCCCCCGGGTGGTGGGGGAGGTGGAGGACAGTGGTCTGCTCAAGTCCCTTGGACAGGAGGGCATCGGCCTCTTTGTTGCGCCCTTGGTGGTGGCCCGGGATATCCAGCGCCAGCATCGGGTGGCCCGGCTGGGGCCTGCGGAGGGGCTGAAATTGAAGGTCCACGCCCTCGCCTGGGACGAGCGGAATGCCCATCCTGGCGTGGTCGCCCTCGTGCGGGGGGCCCGGCGGGATCTGTTCAAGGCCCAGGGGTAGGGGCCACCCCTGCATCCAACCTATGCGGTCCCTATTCCTCGGTCACCTGTCCCTCGGCCCGGGGGTCGAAGGAGATGCCGGCCTTCTTGCAGGCAGCGATGAAGGAGTCCCGGTCCTGGCAGTGCTGGTAGGCCTCCATGGGCTCCACCTTCTGGTCCTGAATGAGCCGCACCAGGGCTTCGTTGTGGGAGACCTGGCCGTAGCGGCCGGACCTCATGGTGGCGGGGATCTGTTCCAGACGACCCTCCCGGAGTACGGCGGCCACGGAGGGGTTGTTGAAGAGGGTCTCCATGGCCGCCACCCGGCTGCCACCGATGCGACCGAGCAGGGTGTGGACCACCACAGCCTTGAGGTGGTCCGCCAGGCGCGAACGGGCCCAGGGGCGCCGGTCCGCCGGGAAGGCATCCACCAGGCGATAGAGGGTGTCCGGAAGGCTGCTGGCGGGCACCTGGGCCAACACCAGGCGACCGGTCTGGGCGGCCTGGAGGGCCAGGTCCATGCTCTCGGCATCCCTCAGTTCGCCCAGGGCCAGGATATCGGGATCCAGCTGAAGGGCGGCCCGGATGGCCCGCCGGTGGCGCTCGGGATCCCGGCCCACCTCCTTCTGGCGAATGAGGCAGGTCCCTGACGTGAATTCATACTCGATGCTGTCCTGGATGGTCACGATGAAGGCCTTGCGGGTCTGATTGGCCAGGTCCAGGAGGCAGGATTGGGTGGTGGTCTTGCCGGATCCCGCGGGGCCGGCGAAGAGCACCAGACCCTTGTTGAGGTTGATCAGGCGGCGTATGGTCTCGCTCAGTCCCAGGGTGTCGGCGTCGGGGACCACCTTGGGGGCCACCCGGAGGGCCAGGGCCGGTCCGTTGTGGTCGTGGACCACCCTCACCCTCAGTCGCATCAGCAGGCCCGGGGGCGTGGCGGCAAATTCCACATCCAATCCAGACTGGTAGGCCTCGTACGAGGTCGCGGGCATCCAGGATTTCAGGAAGGTGTCCAACTGGGGGCCGTCCAGCACCGGCAGGCCCTGCAGCAGCCCCACCTGTCCGTCCTTGCGCACGATGGGGGGCTCCCCGGCGGTCAGGTAGAGGTCCGACCCGCCCTCACCCAGCAGGGGGCGCAGGAAGGTCTCGAGGCCGGGTTGGGCGGGCGGGCTGGGGGGCTGGGCAGGGGCGTCGGTGGGGGTGCTGGGGGAGCCTGGAAGGGGGGCGGACGTGGGGGCGGTTTTCGGGGTGACATCCCCGAGCCGTGCCACCACCAGGTGGGTGCCGAACTTGGTGCGGGAGCAGACTACCTGGTAGTTGATGCCCTCGCAGGCATATTCAAAGGTTGTGCGATCCCCGCGCAGGTAGTCCGTCTGGAGGTGCTCAGGCAGGACCTCCCGGGCCACGCCATCCAGGACCGAACCCAGGATCTCGTTGGTCATGAGTTGCTGGCGGATGCCCCCGGGCAGGTCAATGGTGGGCAGCTCCCCGGGTGCCAGGCGCAGGATGATGCCTCCCCGTATGGCCATGGCGGTCAGGAAGCGGTCGAGTCGACTCATGGGGGGGCTCCATGGCCCATGGACGGTGAGGTTGGGGGCATCCTCAGCTGGTGGGGGTCCCTGGGGCTGCCTGTGTGATACCACAATCCCCGCAACGCAGGAACCAATCACCGCGCCGGGTGCTGGCCAGGACCCTCATGGTCCGGCCGCAGGTGGGGCAGGGGGTCGGGGTGGGGGCCTCTGCGGAAGGCTCCTCCACCGAGCGCTCGCACACGACACAGCGGCGGCTCCCGTTCCGCAGGGTGCGCACGGGATGGCCACACACGGGGCATGTGGAGAGGGCCACGCCTGCTTCGTCCGTGGGGAAGGCCACCCGGCAGTCCGGGGCCTTTTCGCCCGAGCAGCTGACATAATGGCGACCCTCCCACTGGCGCAGGTGCAGGGGCGAAGCGCACCGCGGGCAGGTACCGACCACCGGACCGAAGACCCGGCGCACGGGTTGGGGCGCATGGGCCCTGATCTGGTCCACGGCCTCCCGCACGAAGGCATGGATATCGGCCATGAAGGCCTCCCGCGCCTCCTCCCCCCTGCGGATGCGCTCCATGCGCGCCTCCCAGGAGCCCGTGAGCTGCGGGCTCTTGAGGGGGTCCACCAGGAGGCAGCGGATGAGTTCGATGCCCTTGTCCGTGGGGAGCAGGATATTGCGCTTGCGCTCCAGGTAGGCCCGCTTGAGGAGGGTCTCGATGATATTGGCCCGGGTGGCGGGGGTGCCCAGGCCACAGTCCCGCATGGCACCCCTCAGTTCCTCGTCGTCCAGGAGGCGTCCAGCGCCTTGCATGGCCGTCAGCAGGTCCGCCTCCGTCATCCGCTTGGGTGCACTGGTCTTGCCCGCCTTCGGAGCCAAGTTCCGCACCTCCACGCCCTCGCCCTTCTTGAGGACCGGCAATTCGCCGGTTTCGGGCTCCTCGTCGGTCTCTTCGCCCCCTTCGTCCTCCTTGCCTGCGGGGCTGTCCTTGGGGGGGCGGCGATGGGAAGGGTCCACCAGGGACCAGCCGAGTTCCTTCACCACCGTCCCCAGGGTCTTGAAGGTCTCCCCCTCCACGCCCGTGATGACGGTGGTCTTGGCTTCCACCCGATCCGGGAAGAAGGCCGCCAGGAATCGTCGCGCGATGAGCTCGAAGATCTTCAAGCGATCGCCCGAGAGGTGGTGTGCCGGCGTTTCCGTGGGGGTGAGGGCGGGATGGTCCTCCACCTCGGCGTCGTTCACGAAACGCTTGTCCAGCTTGACGGGCCAGCGCCGACGGAGATCCTCCAGGTGGGGGTGCAGGTCCTGCAGCTGGCCAGTGCCCAGGGCCTTGAGCAGCGCGGGGGCCTTGGCGGCATCGGCCTCCGTGAGGTGGCGGCTGTTGGTGCGGGGGTAGCTGATGAGCTTGGCCTCGTAGAGGTCCTGGGCCACTTCCAGGGTGTGCTCGGCGGTGAATCCAAAGCGCTTGTTGGCCTCCTTCTGGAGGGTGGTGAGGTCGTAGAGCAGCTCGGGGCGCTTCTTTTCCGTCTTGGCCTGAACGCTCAGGACCCGCCCGGGCGCGTTCCGCAACCGATCCACCAAAGCCTGCGCCTGGGCGGCCTCGGCAAAGCGGTCCTGGTCCTTGCCATCCTCCCCTTTGCGGAACCACTTCCCACGGTAGGTGCCTTCCGGCGTGGCGAAGGTGGCCCACAGGGTCCAGAAGTCCTGGGGCACGAAGGTGCGGATCTCCAGTTCCCGGTTCACCAGGATCGCAAGGGTGGGCGTCTGGACCCGCCCGATGGAAAAGACACCCTCCCCCCCTGCCTTCTGCATGACCAGGGTCTGCACGCGGGTGCCATTGATGCCCACGAGCCAGTCCGCCTCCTGCCGACACCGGGCAGCCTCCCGCAGTCCCAGGTAGGCCGAAGCGGGTTTCATGGCGGCGTAGGCGGTACGGATGGCCTCATCCGTGAGGCTGGAGGCCCAGAAGCGCAGCACGGGCTTGGTGCAGCCCGAGAGGCGGTAGACCAGATCGAAGATCAACTCCCCTTCCCGGCCGGCGTCCGTGGCATTCACCACCTCGGTGATATCCGCCCGGTTCAGGAGTCGGGCCACCGTCTCGTACTGGTCCTGGGTGCTGGGAATGGGGGCGTAGCGGAAGGGATCGGGGAAGAAGGGCAGGGTGTCCAGGGACCAGCGCTTGAGGCGTTCCTCGTAGACATGGGGCTCCACCGCCTCCACCAGGTGGCCGATGCACCAGGTGACGATGAGTTCCCGGCCCTCGATGAGGTTCCGCCCCCGCTCGTTCAGGCCGAGGGCGGAGGCAATGGATCTGCCCATGCTGGGCTTTTCGGCCACCAGGAGTCGCATGTCTCCATGGTAGCGGGCCCGCTAAGCCGTTACGCCAAGATCACTTGGAGCGCGCCAGGTAGCCCGGCCTACGGAGCTGTAACGAACCCACCCGTAGGCGCAGGTTACTAAAGCTTCTTGGCGGCCTTCATGATGGCGTCGGGCAAGGAGAATCCCGAGGCTGAAAGATGGCCCACATGGAGGTAGATCTGGGGACGGCCCCCCTCGTCCACCAGGGCGACGGTGCCACCTGCGGCCAGCCATTCGACCCGGCCACACACCACCAGCTTGCCGGCGGTCTTGAAAGCCTTCACATCCCCCTCCGAGGCCGCCCAGGCCAAGGGGGCCCCTTCATCGTGGCTCACCCCCAGCTTCTGCAGTTCCAGCCGCAGCTGGAAGTCCTTGACCAGGGCCCTGTGCGGTGGCGGGGAACCCTTGACGATGACGGAGAGGAGCTTGGCCTGCAGGGCCTGGGGAAGGTCACCGGCCCAAGCGGGGCTCAGCATGCAAACGGCGAGGATGACCAGGGGCCGCATGATCGTGCCCTCCGGCTCACACGCGGAAGCGGCTGACCAAGGCGTTCAGACTCTCGGCTAGGCGGCTGAGCTCGTTCACGGTGCGGGTGGTTTCCCGAATGGTGGCGGCCATCTGCTCGGTGGCAGCGGCATTCTGCTCGGCGATGCTGGAGAGGTTGTCCATGGCAGTCACCACCCGGCCACTGTCCTGGCTCTGGGTCTGGCTCTGGGCGCCGATGGTGCGCATGCGCTCGGCGCTGGCCATGATGGCTTCCTTGA
>CAZPUI010000339.1:0-1451 GCA_964589695.1 uncultured Solibacteraceae bacterium
CTTGGCCGTTCCGGCCGGGCCTCCCTGGCCAGGCGGGGGGAAGGCTCCACGGTCATCGCCGGGTATCCCTGGTTCCTGGACTGGGGGCGCGACACGCTCATCGCCTGCCGGGGACTCCTGGCCGCGGGTTTCCTCGGGGAGGTGGAAGATATCCTTCGCACCTTTGGCCCCCTGGAAGACCGGGGCACCCTGCCCAACATGCTCCAGGCGGAAAGCACCCGGAACCGTGAAACCAGCGATGCCCCCCTCTGGTTTGCCCTGGCCTGCGAGGAATTGGCCCGGGAGGCAGGCCTCGAAGTCCTGCAGCGACCCATGGCCGACGGCCGCACCCTGCACCAGGTCCTTGTTTCCATTGCCACCCATCTGGTGAAGGGCACCGCCGTGGGCGTACGGATGGATCCCGCCTCGGGACTGGTGTGGAGCCCCGCCCATTTCACCTGGATGGATACCAATCACCCCGCCTGCACACCACGGGAGGGGTACCCCATCGAGCTCCAGGCCCTGTGGATTCGCCTCCTGCGCGTCCTGGCCTCCACGGAGGGCGCCCCCTGGACCACCCTGGCCGCCCAGGCGGAAGGTTCCCTGGAAAGCTTCTGGCACGAAGGTCCGGGCTGGTGCTCGGACTGCCTGGTGGGGGGCGCCGAGGTGCCCGCCCACCAGGCCCGGCCCGACGGCCACCTGCGGCCCAACCAGCTCCTGCTGGTCACCCTCGGCCTTCTGGCCCCATCCCGGGCCCGACGGATCGTGGCGGCGGCAGGCCGACATCTGCTGGTGCCCGGAGCCCTTCGATCCCTGGCGCCCCTGCCCGTCTCTGAACCCCTCTCCATTTTCGGCGGCGATGGCCACCTTCTGGGGGATCCCTGGCATCCCTACCGTGGCCGCTATGAGGGGGACGAGGACACCCGGCGCAAGCCCGCCTACCACAACGGCACGGCCTGGGTCTGGCTTCTGGGAACCTACGCCGAAGCCCTGGCCACCGCCTGGGACCATCATCCCCGGGCCCGGGAAGCGGCACGGGCGGTGCTGCTCACCACGGAGGCGCTCCTCAACCAAGGCTGTTTGGGCCACCTGCCCGAACTCCTGGACGGTGATGCGCCCCACACCCCCCGGGGCTGTGACGCCCAGGCCTGGAGCACCACGGAGGTGCTTCGCGCCTGGCGCCGCCTGGGCTAAGCCGTCACGCTAAAATTATCTTTTTATTTTACAATGTACCCAGCCCAAGGAGCCGCAGCAACATTGATTGACCTGCACAATTGATTTTGGCGCGGCCCCTCAAGTCCCTCAGGCCTACCCGTTCTGCTGAAGGGTCTCCAGGATCGCCTGGTAGACCTCCTCGGCCCGGGCCTCCTCCACCTGGCAGGTGCCCACCTGCCGATGGCCCCCCCCGCCGAAGCGCAGCATGAGCGACCCCACATCCGTCAGGCAGGACCGGTTGAGGATGCTGTGCCCCA
>CAZPUI010000339.1:1461-5891 GCA_964589695.1 uncultured Solibacteraceae bacterium
GAAGACGACGTTCTTCCGCTCCCGCCCCCAGAGCACCCGCAGGGAGACATTGGGCTCCGGCCACAGGGCGTACTCGATGAAGCGGTTGCCCGAGAGGATCTCCGCCACGGACCGCAGGTCGATGACAAGGACATTGCCCTCGGTGCGAGCGTGGGCCTTGAGCATGGCCTGGTAGGCTTCCTCCTGCTCGAAGTAGCGGACCACCCGCTCCTGAACATCGGGCAATTCCAGGATCGCTTCGATGGGGAGGGTGCGGCAGTAGGTGATCATGTCCCGCATGAGGGCGAGGTTGCTGATGCGGTAGTCCTTGTAGCGACCCAGTCCCGTGCGGGCGTCCATCACGAATGACAGGAGGATCCAGCCTTTGGGGTTGCGGATTTCGTCCTCCCGCAGACTCCCACTGTCACTGCGGTCCACCCCCTCCATGAGGCCGTTCTCTTCGAACTTCCAGAAGGTGGGCATGCCTCCGAAATGGTCGAAGATGACCCGGGCACAGCTCGGCGCCCGGTAGGAGGCCCCCGGACAGGTGATGCGCACCCCCTTGGCCAGTCTCTCCTCCTCGCTGGAGTGGTGGTCGAACCACATGCCGCAACCCGGGACGTAGGGCACGTTGGCCAGCACATCGTTCGAAGTCACGGGGATCTTGCCATCCTGCACGTCCTTGGGGTGGGCGAACAGGAAGTCGTCGATGATCCCGTGCTCCTCCAGGAGCGCCGCACAAGCGAGACCGTCAAAGTCTGACCGCGTGATCAGGCGCATGGAATCACCTCCGGATAGCCTGGATCATCTTAGAGGGTGTGGCCGAAAAATGGCACGTATACCCTGGTTCAGGAGGTAGACATGTCCTGGTCCCTGACCGTGGCAGCGATCATCGAACGCGAGGGCAGATTTCTCTGCGTGGAGGAGACCGACGGCGTCCACCCCGAACGGGTCTTCAACCAGCCTGCGGGCCATGTGGATCCTGGGGAAAGCCTTCTGGAAGCTCTGACACGGGAGGTCCAGGAGGAGACAGGCCTGCCCTTTACCCCCGAGCACTTCGTGGCGATCTACCAGATCCGCGCCCGGAACGGTCGGGATTATGCACGGGTCTGCTTTTCGGGCTCCGTCCCCGACGCCCCACCGGTGCCCCAGGATCCCATCATCCTGGGCTGCCGCTGGCTCACCCGGGAGGACATCGCACTGCGACCTCGGTCCAGTGCGGTGCTTGCCTGCCTGGACGACTACCTGGCCGGCCAGCGCCTTCCCCTTGCCCTGGCCACCCGCTTGCTCCAGGACCGACCCCAATAAGCCCCTACCCCACCGAAGGAGACCCTTGGTACCCCAGCCTTCTACTTCTTGATTTCGCACAGGATCGGATATTCAATGCCTTGGCAACATTCGTTTTTACAAGGATTGAAACACGGAGCACACGGATTAAGCACGGGGACCTTAAGGCAGGTTAAGTGTTGAAGGTTTTTGGTTGCAGTCGGAGGCCACAGGGTGTCCCGGTCATCGGGCAGGAGCCCCCCCGCCCTGGAGGCGTTTTTTCTCCTGTTCCAGGAGCATGAAGAGCTTGTCCGTCTTGCTGCGAGGCAGGCGAAGGGACTGAATGACCGTCGCCGGGGTCACGCCAGCCACCACCGTTCGACGCTGGATGGCCTGCAGGCAGTACTGACTCAGGGTCTGCCGGTGGCGCGCCAAGGCAGCCCGGGTCGTCAATCGCAATAGCGTACCTTCCGCAGCCACCGACTCCGCCCCCGGCAGCTCAGGCAAGCCTTCCCCCAATGCCCCCACGAGGGGAACAATCCAGGGTCGGAGGTCTGGAATCAGAGGTTTGACCAAGGTGAGCAGGGTGTCGAAGACGTCGAAGAGCTGGGCCACTTCCTGCATCGCCAGTTCCAACCGCCCCTCGCACTGGTTGAGGAGCATGTTCCAGGCGATGGGAGCAGCCTGGAAGAGGGTTTCGCCCACATGGAGGTGGATGGACATGCCCACCTGAAGCAGGAACCGGATGGTGTAGTCCTTCACCTCCTCGATGGGGGGGTGTCCCACCTCCTCGGTGCCGTTGGGGGCGAAGAGCTGGCCTGGGTTGAGGCCCAGGATCTTGAGGAAGAAGTAGCGATTGGCGAGCACATACAGGCGCTGAGGATCATCCTTGAGGCCAGGCAGGGCGGCTTCCAAGGTGGCCAAGAGCTGCTGGAAGTGGACCTCCTCCACAAAGGCTGCATGGGCGATCAGGAACAGGATGTTCCGGATCTTCAGCTCCGGGTCGCCGAAAATGGTTTCTCGTTTGGCGACCTTGAAGCAGGCCTTCCATTCGAGGGTGATCTCCCCTTTCAATTGCTCGAAGAAGCGGCGGACATCCGTTTCCTGCAACTGGGTGATGGCATTGCCGATCTCGAGGCTGCTGAAGGTCCGTTCCTTGGCCTCGGGGGGATCATTGCGCCGCAGGTAATGAAGGGCCTCCGCCGAAGAGAAGCGCCGGGGGAGGGTCAGGTCGATGCGTCGCAGCCCGAAGGGATAGTGGTGGGCCCCCTCGAAGGCGCACACGCCGAAGATGCTGGAGCCGGCCGTGCAGTCGGCCTTGAAGACCTCCTGGAGGCGGGTTCGCACCTCCGGCTCATCGGGCAGGGCGAAGAGGTCCAGGGCGTTGGATGCGTGCCCCAGGCCGAACGCTGCGAGTCCATCCAGAATTTCCAGCCGCTGACGCACGTCCAGGCGGGCAAGGGGCCGCCCAAAAGTCGTGTCCCGGAGCACCTCCACCGTTCCAAAGGGATCCCTGAGTCCACTGGCCAGCACCAAGGGACCCAAGGTGGCGGGATCCTCCAGCAGCTCCTCCGGCAACCGCTTCAGGACATGCTTACGGACATGGGCCGCCACGTGGGAGCGGGCCTGATCGAAGCGCCGCCTCAGGTCCCGGGCGTCCTGACCTTCCTCAGCCCCCCCTGAGTAGTAGTGCACTTCCAGCTTTTTGAACTCCTCGAAGTCCAGGACCGGCTGGAGCCCAAGGGCCACACGGAAGACCTCGGACTGGTCCTGGGTCGTCAGCGCGGCCTCCTTCAGGTGATCCAGGGTCCGTTCCAGGTCCGCCCCAAGACAGGCGAGCACCACACTGCGCCGATCCTCCAGCTCCAGGGCAAAGGCGCGCAGGTGCTTCATCACGGGGTAGGCCACCCCATCCCGGGTCCCCCTGATGCACAGCATGCGCCTGAGGGCGTAGGGGGCCGCTCCAATGGCCTTCAGGAAAGCTTTGGGATTGGGCGCTTGACCGTGGACATGGTGGAGGCCAAGGGGACGAATGAGTCCCAACAGTCCCACGTACGCATCCTCCACCCTCGGATCAGGGTCGGGCTGCAGGTAGGGATGGGATTCGGAAGGTTCCGCCATGGACCGCTCTGGTGACCCCATCGGAACAATCCCTGCAACCTGCAGTTTTGGACACATTTGAATAAAATCCTGGGCTCGAACTGGGTCGAACCAAAAACCATATGCATGCGACCAAGGGTGGGCAACCGTACAATGAGCCCTCCTCTGGAGAGTTCATGCCCCACGACCCCACTTTCGGATTCGACGCGGAGGCATTCCTGCAGGGCCGCACCTCCAACCCCGGCGCCTGGTTCGGTATGCACGCCATGCGCTCGGACTGTTTCCTGCGGGCCTTCCTCCCCGGGGCCCAGCGGGTGGAGCTGCTGGCCCGCCAGGGGGGCGAGTGGGTCACGGACCTCGTGCTGGTGCATCCGGCCGGGCTGTACGAGGTCTGGATCAAGGATTGCGACCCTTTCCCCTATGTCTTCCGGATCCATGGCTGGGGCGATGGGCCCGTGGCCTTCGAGGACCCCTACCGCTTCGGCCCCGTGGTGGGCGAATTGGACCGCTGGCTCCATGCCGAGGGCAACCACTTCCGGCTCTATGAGGTCATGGGCGCCCACCCTCAGGAACGGGGTGGTGTGCGGGGAACGGCCTTTGCGGTCTGGGCGCCCAGTGCCCAGCGGGTGAGCGTCGTGGGCACCTTTAACGGCTGGGATGGACGGCGCCACGCCATGCACCACGACCGGGGCTCAGGCATCTGGGAACTCTTTGTGCCCCATGTGGGGGTTGGCGACCTCTACAAATTTGAGATCATCGGCGCCGAGGGGAAGCTCCTCCCCCTCAAGGCCGACCCCTACGCCTTCCAGTGCGAGCCCTCCCCGGGCACCGCCAGCGTGGTGCGCGGACTGAGCCAGTACGCGTGGGCTGACCAGGCCTGGATGGCCGAGCGATGGAAGGCCCACCGGCGCGAGGCTCCCCTCAGCATCTACGAGGTGCACCTGGGTTCTTGGCGGCACAAAGGTCCTGGCACCTCCCTGAGCTACCGGGAACTGGCGGAGGCGTTGGTGGCCTACGCCGTGGACCTGGGGTTCACCCACGTCCAGTTTCTCCCTGTTTCCGAGCACCCTTTCTACGGCTCCTGG
>CAZPUI010000340.1:0-5888 GCA_964589695.1 uncultured Solibacteraceae bacterium
TCGTGCAGCTCCTCAACGAGCCGGGCAACCTACGGGAATCCGTCCAGCGTGTGCTCTCCACCGTGAAGGCGCGGACGGGCTTCGACGCCGTGGGCATCCGTCTGCAGGACGGAGAGGATTTTCCCTATTTCGTTCAGGAAGGTTTCTCCAGTGAGTTCATGCATACGGAGAACACCCTGATCGCCCTTGATCCGAAGGGAGACGTCAATCGCGGCCTGGGTGGCGAAGTCTGCCTGGAATGTACCTGCGGGTTGGTGATCTCCGGTACGACCGATCCGGCCCATGCGCTCTTTACCCCTGGGGGGAGCGCCTGGACGAACGATTCCTTCCCCATTCTGGATCTCCCGCCGGACGAAGATCCCCGGCTGCATGCGCGCAATGTTTGCATCAATCACGGCTATGCCTCCATCGCCCTGGTGCCCATTCGGTCCCAGGCGCGGATTGTTGGCCTGATCCAGTTCAATGACCGGCGCAAGGGCTGTTTCACCCTCGAGACCGTGGAATTGCTGGAAGGGCTTGCCACCCACATCGGATCGGCGCTGATGCGCAAGCAGATCGAAGCCGAAAGGCAGAACATCCAAGTCCAGTTGCAGCAATCCCAGAAAATGGAAAGCCTGGGCATCCTGGCCGGGGGGGTCGCCCACGATATGAACAATGTCCTGGGGGCGATTCTCGGCCTGGCCTCGGCCCACATCGGCAGCCTGCCCTATGGCAGCCCCCTCCACCAGGCGCTCGACACCATCTGCAAGGCCACGGAACGGGGCGGCAAGATGGTGAAGAGCCTGCTGAGCTTTGCCCGTCAGAGTCCCGCGGAAAGCCACACGCTCGATATGAACACGATCCTCAGGGAGCAGGGCGCGTTTCTGGCGCGGACGACCCTTGAGAAGGTCCGTCTGCACATGGATCTGGAGCCGGAACTGCGGCCCATCCTGGGCGATGCCAGCGCCCTGACCCACGCCTTCATGAACCTCTGCGTCAACGCCGTGGACGCCATGCCGGTGAATGGCACCCTCACCCTGCACACCCACAATGTCGACAACGACTGGATCGAGGTGGTGGTGGAAGACAACGGAATGGGAATGCCCAAAGAGGTGCTTGAGAAGGCCCTGGATCCCTTCTTCACCACCAAGGGAACGGGCAAGGGCACGGGGCTCGGCCTGTCCATGGTCTACGGCACCGTGAAGGCACACCGGGGGCAGATGGTGATCGAGAGCCAACCCGACATGGGCACCCGCATCATCCTGCGCTTCCCCGCCTGTGGGGCGGAAGCCCAGTCCTCCCCCCGCCTGCCTTTCGGGCTTCCGCCCGGGGATCCCAGCCCCGCACGCGAAGGATCCGGGACAGGCTCCCACCCCACCCCTCCAGTGCTCGAGGTCGCGCGACACACCCCTCGGTCCCTGAACGTGCTGCTGGTGGATGACGATGAACTGATCCGGAGTGCGGTCCAGGCGATCCTGGAAGTCCTGGGCCATACCAAGGTGTCCACAGCCCCGAGCGGCGAGGAGGCACTGGCGATGCTGGAAGGAGGGCTGGAGCCTGACCTCATCCTTCTGGACATGAACATGCCGGGGCTGGGTGGGATCGGTACGCTGCCGCGCCTGCGCAGGCTGTGCCCAGCGGTGCCCATTGTGCTTGCGACAGGCCGCGCCGACCAGACCGTGCTGGACCTGGCCTCGACCCAAAGGGGCGTCACCCTGCTGTCCAAGCCCTTCGGATTGCGGGAACTCCAGAAACACATCGAAAGCCTTGGGCTGGGGTGAGGCGGGTTTGCCACGGAGGGCCCCGCTTGCTCCTGGCACCCTGTCGGATCACTGGTACACGGTGATTTCAACCCCCTGGCCTTTCCCAGGCACCGCTGCCGGCACTTCACCCATGCCGTGGGTCCTGAGCTTGGCGTCGTCCAGTTCGAACCGTTCGGCCAGGTGGTTGCGGAGCGCCATGGCCTGGGCCTGGGTGAGCACGAGGTTGGCTTCCTGGGTACCGGTGCTGCCGGTGGTGACCCTGATGACCACGAGGCTGAAGGGGGTCTGCTCCAGGTAGGTGCCCACCTCGCTGAGGCGTCGCTTGGCTTTGAGCTTGAAGCCGTCGGGTGCGTCGAACAGATCACGGGTGGCAAATCCGAAGGTCCGGAGTGGCGCGCCCGCGGGAAGGCTGGCGAGCTCCCACTTGGTCAGCTCCGACGCATCAAGGTAGCCACGATCCTTGAAGAAGCCACGGAAGAGGATGTTCTGTTTCAGGGCCTGCATGTTCTCCTGAAAGGCCGTCACCCCGACCTTGGCCTGGCCCACGGTGATCCGTGCTTCCCCCGTGGTGGCGGCCAGGTCGGTCATGATCGCCGTGAGCTGGTCGTGGATACCACGCTCGTTCAGCAAGGCCCCGACCGTACCCTCGCCCCGGTGGATCCGCGCGGTGATGGCCGCCACGTGGCCCGTGGTGCGGTTCAGGTTGGTCATGGTGCTGTGGGTGGCATCGATGATCTCGTTGGCCTTCTTCAGCAGGTCCGAGGCATCCAGGGGCGGGGCGCTGGCGAGGGTATCCCAGTCCTTGACCCCCGGGGCGGTCGGGCTGCCGAAGGACAGGGCGAGGTACTTGTTCCCCAGCAGCCCCTCGGTCTCGATGGCCGCCCGGGAGTCCTGCTTCAGGAGCCCGCGGGTGGTGCTGTCCATGGACATCGACACCACCACCTTGTCCCCGGGGCGGGAGGGCAGCTGGATGTCATCGATGGTGCCCTTCCGAAGGCCTCCGAGGCGGACTTCCGCCCCGCTCATGAGCCCGGAGACCGTGGTGAACTCCGTGCGCAGGTGGAAGGTCCGGGTGAACAACCGCTGCTGGTTCCCGATGACGAACACCCCCGCGAAGAGGATCAGGAAGGACGCGAACACAAACAAACCCAGATAGGCCATCTTGGTCATGACATCCACCCCCGCAAGCTATCCATGACGGGCCCCCGGGCCTGCCATGGACGAGTTCCCCACGAAACGCGCCACGAAGGGATCCTGGCTCGCCCTGAACGCCTCGAAGGTGCCCTCGAACACGATGCACCCTTCGTTCAGCAGGGCCACATGGTCGGAGATCGCCTCGGCACTCCGCAGGTCGTGGGTCACGACGATGGAGGACATCGCCCGCTCCTGCTGGAGGGCCAGGATCAGCGCGTTGATCTCGGCCGAGGTGATGGGGTCCAGACCCGCGGTGGGTTCGTCGTAGAGCATGATTTCTGGTTCCAAGGCCAAGGCCCGGGCCAGGCCCACCCGCTTTCTCATGCCACCGGAAAGGTCGGTGGGCAGCTTCGCCGCCGCCGCTTCCATCCCCACCTTGGAGAGCAGGTCCATGGCCCGATCGCGCCGCTGGGACGCACTTTTATCGGTGTTGTAGCGCAGGGGAAACGCCACGTTCTCCACCACCGACAGGGAATCGTACAGCGCCGCATTCTGGAAGACGAACCCCACCTTGGTGCGCAGGGCATTCAGGGGGCCCTCCGCCAGGCCCACGACCTCTTCCCCCGCCATCCGGATGGTGCCCGAATCCGGGCGCTGGAGGCCGATCAGCAGCCGCAACAGGACGCTCTTGCCCGTGCCGCTCCGCCCCAGGACCAGGAGGGTTTCCCCCTGGCCAACGTCCAGGCTCACATCCTTCAGCACGACCTGGTCGCCGAAGGCCTTGGAGAGGTTGCCCAGGTGGATGGCGCTGGAACGCGCGGGCTCAGGGCTCATGGCCGCACGAACACTTGGATCAGGCGCACGAGTCCCACATCCGCGACGATCACGAACAGCGAGGCGAGCACCACGGCACTGGTGGCGGACCGTGCGACCCCCTCGGTGCCGCCGGTGGTCCGCATCCCCTGGAAGCACCCCATCAGGCCGATGATGAAACCGAACACTGCGGTGCGGAAGGTGGCGGGGAGCAGGTCCTGGAAGGTGACCCCCTTGAAGCCATCCTCCAGGAACCTGGACAAGGACACGGGCTCAACGAGGTTGTTGGCCAGCCATCCCACCAGGATCCCGGAGCAATCGGCCACGATGGTCAGCAGGGGCAGCATCAGGATGCAGGCCAGCACCCGCGTCACCACGAGCAGGCGGAAGGAACTGACCGCCGAGGCATCGATGGCGTCGATCTGCTCCGTCACCTTCATGGAACCCAGCTGGGCCCCGATCCCCGCGCCCACCCGGCCGCACACCACCAGGGCCGTGATGATGGGGCCGCTCTCCTTGATGATCGTCATGACGATGACCACCGGCAGCAGCGACTTCGCCCCGAACCGGGCCAGGCTATCCCGGGTCTGCAGGCTGAGCACGATGCCGGTGGAGGCACTGGCCAGCAGCACCAGCGGCAGGGAGCGGGTGCCCACCTCGTGCATTTGCTGGAACAGCTCCTGGGCGTGGAAGGGCCGGGTGACGAACGCCTTGGCCAGCCGCACCGTGAAGGCCGCCAGCTCACCCCACCATTCCAGGAACACCTTGACCAGAGCCCACCCCCTCAACCGGGCAAGAGCAGCATGCGTGCCATTTCGCAAGCCATGATTATTCAGCGCTTAGGCCAAATCCGCGGCCCGGCCCATGCCGTCAGAATGAAGGTTCGACCCGCCATTTCGAGGGTTCCCCAAGTGCATGTCACGAAGCCAAAGGTTCAGACCTCCTGACCTGGTTTGCGATCTCATCACCCAAAAGCCAAATGATTTCAGTTCTTATTGCGCTATTGCCCACTCCCCAGAACAACCACCGGGAATCGGCAGTGTCATCATGCTTCAAGCAGTCGGTCAACAAGGGAATGAAATATCCAACAGGATGGACAGGATATTCAGGATGAATTGGTTAATTGGGTGTGCAGCACAAGGCATCCTGGCCCGCCCGCTTCGCGGGGCGTGCGGCAAAGCCGCGCGCGTTCCAGCAAGGGGCGGAGCGGCTAGGCGCGCTCGCGTGCCCCAGGGCTCCGCCCCTTGCAGGAACCTGGCCAGGACGCCGGGACCTGCCCGACCCCATCCTGCCCATCCTGTTTTTTGACTAACTTTCAATTTTTTGTAACCTCAGATTCGTCGTGTGGTGCCACCGTCAATCACCCGTGTCCGGATGTCTAAGGTTCGGCCCTACTTGAATTCGATCCGGTAGAAGAGATCCACCCCGCTGCTTTCCCCGGATTGGGATTCCAGCTGCCAGCGCTTGCCCAGGTCATAGCGCAGGCGGAACAGGCTGCTGTCCCCCACCAGGGCGCGGCCATAGCTGACGTAGAGGCGGGAGGTCACGTACTTCCCCACCGTCAGTTTGGCGCGCGACACGCCGGGGGGTGGGGTGGCGGTCACTTCGCCGGGAACGGTGGGGGTGAGGGGCTTGTAGCCCATTCGGCCGGAGGCGGCATCATCGCTCTCCAGTTCCAGGGTGTTGAGGCCCAACCGCTTCAGGATCTGGGCCTGGATCCCCGCGGCCTGCTTGCTGGACAGCAGCATGCCCGCGGCCTTGGTGACGAGGTCCGCCTGCTCGCCGCCGGCCATGGGATGCCCCAGGACGATGTAGGCCAGGATGTCCACGTCGGGCATGGCGGGCTCGCTGTACAGCCGCGTCACAGGCTGCTGGAGCGTGCCGCTCACCTTGACCCCCGCCTTGATGTCTCCCACCGTGCGAAGGGCCAGGATGTCCAGGGTGGGCTGGTCCAGGGGGCCTCCCGCGTAGAACACCCGGCCATGGGCGATCCTCAGATCCACGCCATAGGCCTTGAAGGTGCCCTTGAGCGTCCGGATCTCGCCGGTGCTGGTGAGTGCCTCCAGACTCGGGCCCCGCAGGTCCAGGCTTCCACCCAGCTGGACATCGATCCCGTCGAAGCTCAGCTGGACCTTGTCGCCCGCCACCACCCGTACCTGGACATCCAGTGCCAAGGGCGAAGTCGTCGGGGCCACGGGG
>CAZPUI010000341.1:0-5886 GCA_964589695.1 uncultured Solibacteraceae bacterium
GCCCGGGGCCGGGGGAGTGCCCCCGGGAGGGGGGGGCTGCCCTGGGCACAGGCGAAGGTCCAGGTGACCAGGGTGGTGGAACCCACCTTGGTCTCCATCTGGATGCAGGGATGGGGGGGAGCCCCCGAAAGGGACCAGGCCTCCCCCGCGCGGTTGAAGCTGGGCACGGTGAGGGACGTGGGAGGGGACAGTTCGGCGGCCAGCAGCAGCCTCATGGCTTCACTGGACTGGCTGAGGGGAAGGGCGCTGGGCCCCGGATCCGGCGGCGGGGTGGCGGGGTTCGAACTGCCCCCACCGCACCCGCACAGGAGGGCAAGGACCATGGGAACGAGGAAGGCGGGCCGTAGATGTGTCATCACAGCCTCCGGGAGGGAGTGCGCCCAACGATATGCAAAAAGTCGCTTTAGTCCAGTCGAGAAGGCGAATAGGGTTCCCCCATCCAGTAGACCAGCTCCAAGGGATGCTTCAGATCCCACAAGAGCACCCGGGCGGAGGCTCCGGGGGTGAGGTGACCCAGATCCTCCCGGCCCAGGCTGCGGGCGGCATGGAGGGTCATGGCGGTGAAGGCTTCCTCGAAGGTCATGCGCAGTTGGAGGCAGCCCAGACGCAGCACCAGCAGCGGATCCAGGCAGGCGCAGGAGCCCGGGTTGAAGTCCGTGGCCAGGGCCACGCGGCAGCCCGCGGCGATCATCCTGCGGGCCGGGGCGAAATCCCGCATGCCCAGGAACAGGGTGGTGCAGGGCAGGAGGGTGGGGATGACCCCGGCGGCCGCCATCCTGGCCATGCCTTCCTCCGAACAGAACATCAGGTGGTCGGCACTGGCGGCCCCCACGTCCGCTGCCAATTCTGCGCCCCCGGTGTGGACGAATTCATCCGCATGGATGCGTGGGATCAGGCCCAGGGCCTTGCCGCCTTCCAGGACCCTGCGGCCATGCTCGGGGGTGAAGACGCCCTTCTCCACAAAGACATCCACGAAGCGGGCCACGCCTGGGTGGCGGCGCACCAGTTCGGGTTGCCACACATTCACCACTGTGTCGATGTAGCGGTCAGGGTCCCCGGCAAATTCGGGGGGCAAATCATGGGCGGGCATGAGGGTGATGTCCAGGCTCCAGCCCCGGCGCTTCAATTCAGCGTAGGCCTCCAGGAGCCGGGATTCCGCCTCCAGCTCAAGGCCATAGCCCGTCTTGGCCTCCAGGTGCACCACGCCCCGGGCGAAGTACTTCCGGAGCCGGGCTTCCCCCAGGTCCACCAGCTCCTCCACCGTGGCGAGCCGGGTGGCCCGCATGGTCTCCCGGATCCCTCCCCCGGCCGCCGCCAGTTCGGCGTAGGTCACCCCATGGAGACGCCGGTTGAATTCGTGGCTGCGATCCCCCCCGAAGAGCAGGTGGGTGTGGGGGTCCACGAAGCCCGGGGTGGCCCATCGGCCAGCGCCATCCCGGACTTCAAGATCCTGGGCATCTCCGGGCAGCTCCGCGGCAGGTCCCATCCATTCCACGCGGCCATCCCTCACCACGAGGGCGGCATGTGGTACCTCCCGCACGGCCCAAGGCTTGGTGGGATCGGGGGTGAGCAGGCCCTTGAGATGGGTGAGGACGTACGAGGTGGACATGGCAACTCCTTCGCCCATTGTGGCAAACCCGACGTGGATCTCCCACGGGGCCCTCATGGAAGGTGTAAGGATGGACACTGCTCGGCAGTTCAGTGCGAACAGCTTGAGGAGGCATGCCTGGCCTGCGCGCTTGCGCTGGAAACAGGACAGAAAGCCGGGATCGGGACATCACGGGACCTTTCTCCGTGCCATTCTCCGTGCCCACCGTGGTCTCCGTGTTTAACCTGCTTTTCGGTTGCGGTCGGAAGCCGCGCGGAGGTACCTCTGCTATCCTCACGCCAAACCCTGGGGAGGTACCTTTGCGCCCGATGAGCCCCGTGCTGCGTTGTTCTCTGCGCCTGGCCCTGGCGCCGACGCTCCTGGCCCAGACCCCCCTGGACACCCCTGGGGCCCGGGCCTGGGGCTTCGACCATCTGAACAAGAACCATTCCCAGGCCAGTGTGGCTGCGCAGATCCCACGGTTGCGCGCGGAGCGCGCCGCGGACCGACGGGCGGCCCTGGTGGCCCTGGGCAGCCGCCCCTTGGGGGAATGGGCCGAATTCGCCCTGAATGTGGGATCTCCCGAGGTGATCTGGTATCTCTTCCACAAGGGCTACCGCCAGCCGGGGGCCGATCCCTTGGCCTACCTCTCCAAGGTTGCCCAGCTGGACCGTCCCTGGACCCAGGGACTTGGATTGCACCTGGAGCCCCAGGAGGGTTGGCGCCTCCAGTGGGTGCCCAGCCCCCTGCTCCTGGGGCAGATCACCCAGGAGAACCGACTGCCCAAGGCCCTGGAGGCGGCCCCCATCCCCACCGTCCTGCTGCACCTGAGGCAGCTCCGTCCCGGGCTTGAGCGCCTCCAGAAGCTGGCGGGGGGAGACCAAGGGCTGGGCCGTACCTTGCTGGATGGAGGCCGGGCGGGATTTCTGCTGCGCCATTTCGACGCATGGTTGAAGGGCGGGACCCTGGAGGGGCTGGCCACGAAGGAGGCCTGGGTGCTGCACTACGGGCGCACCCGGAGGGGTGAAGGCCCCGAAGGAACCCTGTTGTTCCTGCCGGGAGACCTGCCCACCGGCGTGCAATGGGCCATGAACCTGCTGAAGCTCAACCCTTTCCAGACGGGGGTGCGCAGCCGCACGGAAACCTGGGAAGGACCCTCCGGGGCGGTCAAGGTCACCCAGGTCCGGGGGGCCGGTGGGGTGCTCCACCTGGTGGCCGTGGCCGGGGGCACCCTGCTGTCGGATCGGGAGGCACCCTTGAGGGCCATGACCACCGCCATGGCACTACCGACCTTGGGGGAACGGGCCGACTGGGCCCGGGTGGCCTTGGCGGGGGAGGGACCCCAGACCCAGGTCTCCCTGTGGATGGTGCCCACGGAGGCGGCCGGGGCGGTCTTTGAATGCCAGGCCCTCCTGCGGCGCAAACTGCGGGCAGAGCAGCCCACCTGGCCCAACCCCTTCGTGGCCAAGGCCGCCCCCCGCACCGGGGATCTGTCCCTGGCCCTGGGGGCAGGACCCACCGAGGTGCTCCTGAGGACCTTCCTGCGGGCCGACCATCCCTTTGCCGTGGAGGACCCCAAGCTGCCCGCCTTCACGGGGGGAGGGCAGAATCTCAGCGCAAGCCAGCGCCAGGCCTACGAGCTGGAGCTGGATGCGGCCAAGACCCGGCGGGAGCGCCAGAAGACCCTCCGGGGCGTGCTGGCCAGCCTGGAACCCCTGCTGGACCTGCGGGGGGCGGCCCTGACCTTCAATGGCTTCGTGAAGGCGCCCATCCCGACGGCGGCCCAGAAGCAGGCTTTGGCGGAGTACCGAAGGTTCCTGAAGTCGGACTACGCCAAGGCGCGACAGTTGGTGTCCAGCGGTAGGTTGGGCCACGGGAGGTTCGGTGAGCCCGGGTTCGTGCCGGCCATGGCCCTGGCCCTGCCCATCCAGGCGGGCAAGGAGGCCATGCTCCAGCCCCTGGTGTCGCGGCTATGGCCCCTGGCCTTCCGGGGCACGGTGCAGAAGAAGCAGGTGGGGGATGTGGAACTCCGGCGCATCCAGACCATCCAGGTCTTCTCACCCACCTGGGCCATCGCCAAGGGGCACCTGCTCGTGGGTACCGATGAGGCCAGCGTGGCCGCCATGGTGGCGGGCCTCCAGGGCCAGGGACCCACCCTGGCGGACTGGGATTCCAAGAGCTTCGGTCGGGGGGATATGGACGGGAACCTCCTGGCTGGACACCTGGAGGAACTGCTGGTGGCCTACCTGCGCTCCCGTTCGGGCACCTGGGGCCAGGGGTGGTGGGATCCTCCGGCCCAGGAGGACGACGCCAGGGCCGAGGTGGCCTCCACCTTCGGGCCCTTCCTGGGGGCCCTGCGCGGCATGGGACGCCGGAACCTGGACCTGAACTGGACCCCCGCCGGGTTGGAGATTCGGCCCCGATGAAGACCTGGGTGTTGGCGGGCCTCGGGGGCCTGTTCCTGGCCGGGGGACTGCTGGTCCCCCTGCGGCACCAGGTGCACCTGGAGGCGGACCCCGCCAACCCGGTGCAGCGCATCGTGCTGCGCAGCCGAAGCCTTCTGGGGTTGACCCGACCCGCCTGGGGGGCCCGGGTGGAGGGGGCCTGGGGCGGGGCCCAGGAGGGCTTCTTCATCGCCCCCACGGCGCCCCTGGACGTGGGGGTGCGGGCCTGGCCGGGTTACCGGACCACCCTGCGGCTCAGTGGCAGTCCAGAGCGGTCCATTCCCGGGGGACTCCGGGATCAGGGGCACCGGGAGGCCTTCCGGGCCTGGTTCGTGGCCTTGCTGGAGGCCCAGCTGGATCGGCCAAGTCCGGCCTGGGAGCCCGCCCAGCGGGACTGTGCGGGGCTCCTGCGCTTCGCCTTCCGGGAGGCTTGGGCCCCCCATACCGCCGCCTGGCGGGACGGGGCGGGCTGCTCGGGGCCCCCCGTGGCCCGGGATCCCGAGGGGGCGGGGCCCTGGCGCCAGGCCTTCCCCACCCCCGAGGGGTGGCAGCCCTTTGCCCGGGGAGCCTACCTTCGGGAGCTGGCTTGTCTGCCCCTGGGTCGGGAGGTGGCGGAGGCGCGACCCGGCGACCTGCTCTTCTTCAGCCGGGGCGGGGCCCGTCCCCAGCCCGACCACGCCATGGCCTTTGTGCGGCCGGATTCGGATGGCCAACCCATGCTCATCTACCACACAGGCCCTGAGCGGAGCGCGGGTTCAGGCTCCGAAGGCGAGACCCGCCGGGTCCGCCTGGACGATCTCCTTCACCACCCCGATCCCACCTTCCGCCCCCTGGAGGAGAATCCCGCCTTTCTGGGGGTCTTCCGGTGGCGGGTGCTGCATTCCGATCACGAACGCTGAGTGCGAGGACCCCCCATGCGCCGACCCTTCCGCACCTCCCTCGAAGCCCTTGCTCGCCTGCCATGGAAGCGGGAACAGCCTCCTCGTCTGCGCTGGCTGGCCCTGCCCATCCTCACCCTCTGCCTGCTGCTGAAACTGGCGGATGCGGCACCCCAGGGGCAGGAGGCCCCCTGGCGGGAAGGGGATTGGACCGGCACCTATGCCATCGCCAAGCCCACCCTGCCGGGCCAGGAGGCCCTGCTGGAATGCGCCGATCCCATTCCGGTGGACACCCGCATCCGGATCTACCGGGTTCAGGTTCCCCAGGCTTTCCTTCAAAAGGCCCTGGCCAAGGGGCCCGAGAATGCAGTGCTGCAGACCCACCGGGCGGGCTCCGACCCCCTGGACCTGCTGCGGGAAGCCCTCCTCTGGGGGGGGCGACGGGCCTTTGTGACGGTCCACCGCACCGCCACCCGGGCCCTGCGGGATGTGGCCCGGGAGGCCGAGCGGCTCCAGGAGCCCCTGACGCCCCAGGGTGAGGTGCGCACGGGGCGGGCCCTTCCCCTCCAGGGGCGCTCCGACCTGAGTCTGGTGGCGGAGTTGGCCCCCGAGGTGCTGGAACCCGTGCGGAGGGATCCCAAGCAGGGGAACTACAGCACGGGGGATATGGACCTGCCGGGTCGGGTGAAGCTCCCGGGGCGGGGGGCCGGTCTCTACGTCCTGGAGCTCTTGAAGGAGGACAAGGCGGCCTATGTGCCCTGGCTGGTGACGGATCTGGCCCTGCTGGCGGAGCAGGATGGGGCCAAACTGCGGCTCCAGGCGGTGAAGGCCGAGGATGGATCCCCCCTGGGGGGTGCCACGGGGCTCGTGTTCGAAGGGTCCAGGAACCGCCCCCTGACCTTTGATGGGGAGGGAAGGGCGGAGACCCCTGCCACCCCAGGCATCGTCCGCACGGTGTTGGCCAAGGTGGGGGAGA
>CAZPUI010000342.1:0-5882 GCA_964589695.1 uncultured Solibacteraceae bacterium
CCGCGAGGTGGAGTCCATCCTGATCGATGGATGAACCGCCTCCGAGTACCACATTGGTCAGCTCGGCAGGAATAGGGAAGAAGGTGGGGCGATCCATGGGACTCAGTAGCTCTAGCATCGTCAGCGGAACAAGATCCCTGAGAAAAGCCGGGGGGCGCCTTGGGACGCCCCCCGATTGCCTAAAGGCGAGTCTTCACCCTACTTGAAGGCGAATCCGGCCACCAGGGCATAGATCACGAGGGCCTCGATGAGGGCCAGGCCGATGATCATGGTGGTGCGGATGGCGCCCGCGGCCTGGGGATTGCGGGCGATGCCTTCGCAGGCGGCCACCACGGCCTTGCCCTGGGCCAGACCGCATCCAGCAGCGGCAATGGCCAGGGACAGGTGGGCCAGATACTTGCCACTGAACAGGCCTTCAGAGACGGTTCCCTTGACGGGATCGTTGGCAAAGGCGGCCACGGCCACCATGAAGAGCAGGGCGGTGGTAAAGAACTTCTTCATGTAAACCTCGAAAAAGGGCGGGACGGGGTTCGGAATCCCGATCCCGGCGGTGATGACGGATCAGTGCTCGTGGGCCACGGCCCCAGAGACATAAATGGTCGAAAGCATGATGAACACGAAGGTCTGGATCAGCCCGAAAAAGAGCCCCATGAACATGAGGGGGAGGGGCAGGAAGAGGGGCATCATGCCAAAGAAGATCAGGCTGACGATGTGCTCCCCGGCGATGTTGCCAAAGAGACGCAGGCTGTGGCTCAGGATCCGGCTGAAGAGACCCAGGATTTCCAGGGGCCACATGAGGACCCAGAGGAACCACACGGGACCCGCGAAATGGCCCAGGTACTTGCCCACACCGTGCTCGCGCATGCCGTGGAAGTTGTAATAGAAGAAGACCACCAGGGCGCACCCCAGGGTGACATTCCAGTTGCCCGTACCGGAGGGCATCCCCGGAGCAAGGCCGAAGAGGTTGTTGAGCAGCACGAAGAGGCCCATGGTGCCAATCAGGGGCAGGTACCGATCCGGATGATGGTCGATGTTGTCCCCCACCAGGTTGCGCACCATCCCCACGGCAAATTCACCCACCTGCTGGAGGGGACCAGGCACCAGTTGCAGGCGCCGTCGCACCAGGCCCGCGAAGGCCAAGGCCACCAGGGCCGCCAGCACGGAGGCCAAGAGGTGGTCATAGCGTTCGAGGATGGAGTAGGGCTGACCATGCCCGAAACCGGGCCAGGGCTGGCGCCCCAGGTTCAGCAGATCCGTCAGCAGGGTGGCCAGGAATGAGGCGTGGTGTTCCATCGATCCATCCAAGAAGCTGGGACCCTCACCCTTCCTCCGACTTCGACCCGAACGCGAGCCGCACGGCCTCCAGGAGAATGCCCCCGACGAAGAGTAGGATGCCCGTCGTCAAAGGAAGTGCTTCCGTTGGGAAGCTAGCCATCATGGCACGCAGCCCCAGGGCGATCAACGCCAGTTTCAGGGCCAGCAGAACCACGTACAGCCAGCGTCTGCGAGCCTCGGGCTGAAGCATTCGACCCACGGAGAGCCGGTGGAGTCCCCAGAAGCCCAGGCTTCCCAATCCCCCCACCACGAAGACCAGGGCGGCACGACCTCCCCGCCCCAGCCAGGCCAGCCCACCGATCCCCAGAAGCATGAACTGGAAGCGCCCAATCCAGCGCAGGTGCGCTTCACCCGCGTCCACGGGACCTTGGTAGGGAGAGGATTCCTCCATCTCAAACCTCCGGATCCTTGGGCGGATCCCCGGGGGGTGGGTCCATCCGCTCCAAGCGGCGTGCGGTCTTGTACAGCTCCCAGAAGGCGGCGGCGATACCCCAGGCCAATCCCACCAGGGCCCCGATATCCCCGAAGCCGAGCTTCCTCCCGATCCAGCGCCCCCCCAGCCACCCCAGCACGATGCACAAGGGAAAAACCATCCCCAGGGACATGAGGTCTCCCCAAACGGCCCTTTCCTTGGGGTCCGCCTCGCGGTTCCGGCGATGAACCCACCAGCCCAACATGGTGTCGCTCCCGTCCCTACCCTATCGCCTGGGCGGGACCTTCGGAAGGGCCAATACCCCAGAAGGCTCGCGGGAGGCGCTAGCCCAAGCCTGCCACCGAGGATGGTGGAGCCTCCGGGGCCGCTGTGGACGAACGTGGACTATCCTTTAAAAGACCTTGGAGATTCCTTGGATCATCCCGGTTCCATATACTCAGAGATCGACCACGTGGCGGAGCAGCGCCGCCGTATCAAGATTCTGGCGGGACTGCTGGCTGCCCTCATCCTCTCGCTGGGCGTGGTGGGCTGTGTGCTCACCCAACCCATGCCCTTCACCTCGCCAGGGAAGGGACCCAGCACCGTGGATCCCGCGCACCTGGAGGCCCATGTCCGCTGGATGGTCGGCGTGCCTCGGCACCACAGGAATCCCAGGGGGTTGGAGCAGGTGGCGGACTATGTCATCGAGGGCTTCCGCCGCGCCGGCGCCCGGGTGAGCCCACAACCCTTCCAGGTCGATGGCCAAACCTACCGGAATGTCATCGGTTCCTTTGGTCCCGAAACGGGACCACGCATCATCGTGGGCGCCCACTACGACACCTTTGGCAACCTTCCGGGGGCCGATGACAACGCCAGCGCCGTCGCCGGTCTCCTGGAACTCGCCCGGCTCCTCCAGGCCCACACGCCCCCCCTTCGCGTGGATTTGGTGGCCTACACCCTGGAGGAACCGCCTTTCTTCCGCACCCAGGACATGGGCAGCGCCCGGCACGCCCAGGCCATGAAGGACGAAGGCCATGCCTTGAAAGCCGTGATAGTGCTGGAGATGATCGGCCGCTTCGACGATGCCCCCGGGTCCCAGCACTACCCGCCCTTGGTCTCCCTCTTCTATCCGAATCGAGGCAATTTCATCGCGGTGGTGGGACGCTTCAGCGACCTCACCCTCACCCGGAAGCTCAAGAAAGCCATGCGTCAGGCCACGCCCCTGCCCGTGGTGTCCATCAACGGGCCCCGATCCATCCCCGGACTCGACTTCTCGGACCACCATCCCTACTGGGATCGTGGCTTTGGGGCCGTGATGGTCACGGACACCGCCTTCAATCGCAACCGGGATTACCACACACCCCGGGATACCCCCGAACGCCTGGACTATCGGCGCATGGCCCAGGTCGTCCAGGGGGTGCACGCGGGCCTACAGGCCTTGATGAAGTGATCAGGGCGCCAAGGGAGGGACCTCGGGTGCAGCGGGTTGACGGCGTACCTTCCAGAACCGTCTGAAGAGCCGGTATCCCACCCAACCCAGCCCAGCAAAGGGACTGAGGAAGAGCACCACCTGGAGCAGGCCTGCCAGGATCGTGAGCACGGCGATGCCTCCATGTTGGAAGGACTTCCATAAGGACCTCCAGATGGAATCCTCCTGGGGTTTGGCCACGGGTACGGGCACCCGCTGGGGTTCAAAGACCTCCGCCCGGACCGTACTGAAGGCGATCTGCTGATCGTAGGCACGTTTCCGAGCCTCCATGACCTCCAGCTCCTCCGTCACCTGACTGAGGGCTTGTTCGACTTCGACGACCTCGGCAAGTTTCCCCGTGCGGGTGGCAATGATCTCCCGGAGTCGTGAGGCTGCTGCTCTTCTGTTGGCCCGGCGCGCCTCCAGATCAGCGTAGGCATGGGCCACATCCTCCGCGCTCACCTCCTCCCGTTTCACCACACCGAGGCGCTTGAACGCGTCCCGAGCTTCTTCAAATAGGGCCGCCTCCACGCGAAGCACCAGTTCTGCCCGCCTTTGACCCTCCTCCTCTCGAGTCATCTTGAAATCCGACAGATAGCCGTGGCGGGAGGCCAAGTCCCGGTGGGCTGGCTCGAAGGAAGCGATGGAGGTCACCTCCTGGCTCAACTTGGCTGTGCGGATGATACGGGTAGGCATGAAGACGGCCTGGGAATCAGGCTTCCGCGGTGTTTCGGGATTCCTGGACGCGAAGACGGGGCTCGGGGCCGACATGTCGAGACTCACTTCCCTGCGGAAAACCGCTTGCAAGGTTTCATTCCGGGACAGGGACATCCCCCAACCCACCAACACCAAAAGAGGGATCGAGAGCACGGTCAAGATGAGGGCCAGAACCCTCCGGGAACGGGGCAGGAAGCGCATGGGACCTCCACAGTCCGGCGGGGTGGTCCCGTCGGGGGGTTATGGATACCCAGGCAGGCCTTCGGCGCACCCGGGTCCGGGCATGCGGAGAGCCCCCAGGGTGAACTTCACGACCCTGGTCCAGCTCCCGAAGCATGTCCCCAAAGATCGTGGTCGCCCAGGGATGGGCCCCCCATACCCACCCCGTCAACCTTCTCTGTGAAATGTTACAAATTCAGAAGGTTGGCTCCGAATTACCACTGGAGTGTCACAACCACTGGCCGGCATCTGAGGGGACATCGCCGATCCAGGGTGGCCCCGAGCCCCCCGCCTCACCATGCTTCAGGAACCGTTTCGGAGGCTGCCGTGGTCAAGTTCCTGCTCTGGTGCCTGCTCCTGCTCCTGTGCTGGCCCCTGGCCCTCCTGGCCCTGGTGCTCTACCCCCCGATCTGGCTGGTGCTGCTGCCCTTCCGCATCCTGGGCTTCGCGGTGGAGGGCGTGCTCCAGCTCGTCCGATCCCTGTTCCTGCTGCCCTCCAGGGTGCTCGGAGGGCCGGGGAAAGTCAGAACTTATATCTGAAAGGGAACTTGAGGGTGGTGCCCACCGGGTGAGCCTTGGCCTTGAACAACCCCAAGGGCTGGTTCGACCAAGGGTTTGGTTTCTTGTCGCAGGCTGGCCAGGGTCGCGAACCCCTCCACGAGGCGCACCGGGCTACCCGTGAGGGCCACCGAGGCATCCTCACAGCAGCCTTCTCGCAGGCCCCGGATCTGCCTTGAGAGCCACCAGACTGCAGGGCTTCGAACAAAGCTTGAAATTCAATTTAATAGCCCTTGCGCGTGGTTTGGGCCAGTTCGCGGACCCACACCGCCTCCAGGGCTGGGGTGGGGACTACCCACTGGGCGTACCGCAGCCCTCGCCATGACGCAGCAGGGGAAGGCTCATCAAGAAGGCTTATTCGAGAAGGAAAGGTATCTTCATTTTGAACTTGGAATTAATGGGGTTTCCGTTCTGCGAGGCCGGCTTGAAGCGATGGGACATGGCCCATGTTTCGGCCGCACTCCGCAGCTGCGGCGGACCTTCAAGGGCACGAGCCTTGAGGGGTACGCCCTCGGTTCCCACGGTCAACTCCACCACCACCGTGCCCTGGATCTTGGCCATCTTGGCAATGGGGGGATAGGGCGGGGAGGGGGGCCGGTGGGTGACCTGCATCTGATCAAAGGTGAAATCCACCACCCTGCCCTTGGGCCCTTCCTGGGGGAGGGGGAGGGGGAGGGGGAGGCTGAGTTGCAAGGGGTAGATTGAGACAACGGGCTTTCTCTGGTCCTCAGCGGGAATGAATCGGCTGGCCATGGCGCGTTGAACGGCCCTGTCCCGGAGGGCTTCGGGTCCTGAAACGAATTTGGCGTTCTGGGGCACCCCATCCTCGCCCACCATGACCTCGAGCTGAACCGTGGCCTGGGGGGACGCAGCATCACCCTCCATGGGGGAACCGAGGGGAGGTTCCAGCAGGAGGGCCGGATGGGTGCTCAATTCCTCCAGTTCCACCTCGCCGAGCTGGAAGTGCACGGGAATCCGCACCCGCGCCCTCACAAAGGCACCATTCACCTTGGGATGTCCAAACCAGTATTTCGAGGTCACATGCTGAAGGGCCGCACTGCGGAGCTGCGGGGGGCCTTCCAGGGTCGCAGCACTCAGGATCAAGCCGTTGGCCGCCACCACCGCTTCCACCACCACCGTGCCCTGGATCCTCATCAGCCTAGCCACCGGGGG
>CAZPUI010000343.1:0-5879 GCA_964589695.1 uncultured Solibacteraceae bacterium
GAAGCCACGCATGCGTGGCTTCCTGCTCACCTTCGGTGAGCGAAGTCCCCCCTCGCGCTCCCCCACGTGGTGTCTCGGCAGAGCCAAGACACCGCGTCTGAACGGATACGGAAAAGCAATCATCCAGCGATGCACAGCGATGCAGAAACCCCTGGTCCAAAACGGCCACCATATTCCCTGAAAGTGCCCGCGAGATCTGGGGTACGTCCAACACTTCCCCGGCACTTTCAGGGCTACGGCACTTTCAGGCCTACGGCTTGACCACCACCCCCACGAAGAAATAGGTCTCTCCCCGCAGGGCGCCATTCAGGATGCGGTTCACCCCGCCATTGAGCATGAGGGTCTTGAGGTAGGGAAAGGGTGAGCCGGACATGGCCCCTTCCAGTCCGGCGATGCGGAGATGGGCGGGTCGCGGGCTGCCGGGGTTCCACACCTGGATCTGCTCGAAGGTGCCGCGCACCTCTGCACCCACCTCCAGACGGAGGCTGCGGAAGTTCCGGCCACTGGCCAGTTCCTCCGGCAGGCCAGGCCGCTCCAGGTGGGTCAGTTCCAGGCCCGCGGGCAGCAGCAGGTCATTGGCCCCCCCCAGCCGGAAGCGGTTCGTACCCTCCCCCGTCCAGCGACCGGCCTGGCCCTTGAGGGTGAAGAAATCCGTGACCAGGGAGGCCGTGCCCCGCAGGGCCCGGTCCTTCAGACCCTCCTGGCGGGCCTCCTGGACTTCCAAGCGGGTGACAAGGGCCAAGGGTTTGGTGAGGTGCCGCAGGGGGGTGGCCTCAAGGCTGAGACCCGCCACCCGCCGCTCCGTGGCGCGGCCCTCCACCCAGGCGCTGCGCTCCAGCCCCACGTAGGGCCGAAGGCTCCAAGGCAGAATCCCCTTGGAGTCGTAGGTCAGGGCCAGTTCGGCGCTGAGGTGGATGCGGTCACGGTGGAGCACCGGAGCCTCGGGCTGCCGGGAGGGCCGATCCTTGCCCGCGGCCAGGGTCAGGCTGGGCTTCCAGGCCAGGCCGGCGTAGTCCACCGAGGCGGCGGCTCCCCAGGGCTTGGAGGCACTGCCGTAGCCCCCCATGAGGGCCCAGCCCAGGCGCCCCAGCACATCCCGGCCACCACAGCCCAGGAGCGTGCGATCCCCGGCGGGCCCGCTGTGGGTGGCCAGGCTGGGCCAGCCAACCTGGTGATCCAGGGCGCGGTAGGGCCGGGCCTCGGCCACCGCCTCCCGGGGGATGGGTTTGGCGGGATAGGGGGGCTGGACCTGGAGCACATCCTTGGTGCGGGTGTGGACCGCAGGCGCCTGCTGGGTGGGGAGGGCGGCATCCGTGGCCATGCGGCGCACCTCCAGACCCCGGGCATCCAGGCGGGTGAAGAAGAGCCACTTCCCATCCGTTGAGACGGCCGGATGGCCCAGGGCCGTGGTGGTGCGGGTAAGCTGGCGGACCGGACCGAAACCACCCTCCAGTATGGGCACCGCCACCAGGTTCCAGGTGCCCTCCAGGACACAGGTGGCGTACAGGGTCTTGCCCCCGGGATCCACCGTGCCGGGCCCAATGGCCTCCCCGGGCAAAGGGACTTCCCGCCCTTGGTAGACCAGCCGCCACAGGCCCTCCCGCTTCACGGATTTGAGGACCGGCTCGGGGGCGGACGTGGGGAAGGACACCTGCTTGAAGTCCCAGAGGGCTGGCTTCAGCCTCAGGATGCCCTCGTGGTCGGGCCTTGCCAGCTGGAAGGCCACTTGATTGTCCGAAGCCCACCGGGCCTTCCGGGGCACCTGGCCCCCTACTCTGCCGAGTTCCTTGAAGACCTTCCGGTCCGGGAATTCCGGGGTGACATCCGGCAGGGCCTGGGGATCAGGCTTCTCAGCCTTGGGGTCGACCTTGGGTTCCAGCTCCCACACCTTCAGGCCCGCGGTGCTTTCCAACAGCAGCCTCTTCCCATCCGGACTCAGGGCCAGGCCCCGGGCTTCGCCGTTCATGCGGAACCACAGCTCGCCCTCCTGGATCCCCTTGGCCTTGAGCTGGTCCTCCAGCGCCAAGGCATCGCTGGTGAGTTCGGCCACGAAACGCCCGTAGGGTTCCTGGGGCTGCACGCCAAAGACGGCCTTGAAGGCAGCCTCGAAGCTCGTGTGCTTCTTGGACACCATCTGCTGCCACAGCCGCTTGAGGACATCCGGGGTCTGGGGGTGCTGCCGCTCCAGGTACTCCAGGTAGGCGGAGCCCAGCATGTAGTTGAGGTTGGAATCCGCGCCGATGTGGTCATAGGCCGGAAGGTCACCCCGCAGGGCCCGCTGGCGCAGGAGGGCCGCCCGGAGCGGTCCCTGGGGCCGACCCACCCCCGTCAAACGCCCTTCCAGAATCGTGGCGTAGCCCTCCGTGACCCAGCCCGGAGAGCGGGTCACCAAGCCCTGGACGGGACTCAGCCGCGCGAGGAGTGAAGGTTTCACCAGGGGCCGGGTCAGGTGGTGAAGGTGACCCAGCTCGTGGGCCGCCAGCTCCAGACCCCAGTCGGGAATGGGCCCCGCATGCAAATCGTCCGTCTCGGGCTCCGTGTGCCAGAACTCCGTGTAGGGAGCCCCCATCATGGGAATGGCAAAGCCACTACCCCGAGCGAAGGGATCCCGCAGCACCACGTTGATGGTGCGGGGGTTGGTGTGGCCGATGTGCTTGTCCAACTCCCGGTGCACCCCCTCGATGCGACTGGCGATGTCCTGGGCCCAACCCGCCAGGGAGGGCGGGAAATGGATGCGGTAGTGGGCCGTGGCGATGGTCTTCCAGTCCGCATGGGGCGCCTGGCTGTCCTGGGCAGCCAAGGCCAGGGCGGGAAGGAGGAGGGCAAAGGGCATTTTCATGGGGACTCCGGATGCCTTGAGGGTGGGGGCAAAACGCTTAAGTCTGTCTTAAGAAGGGAGCAATTCAGCAACACCGACCTTCCCATGGGACCACACCAAACCCCCCTTCACACCCAGTCTCGAAGTCGAGGTTGCCCCTCCCCCCATCTCAGCACGGCCTGCCACGCGCATCGCACCGGTTGCCGCCCCCGGCCGCGCTGAGCCCCGGCCGCTGAGAAAAATCCCTGCATTCGTTCCCCACCTTCCCCCGTATAGATCTCTGAAGCGCGAGACGCGGATGGAAGGCTCCCTTGGCAATTGAACTCCCCCTCCTGATGGACGAGGCCACGTGCGTGGCCGAGGACACCACCATCGGCACCTTTCCGGAGGTGCTTCGGGAGCACCAGGCCATGGTCTTCAGCATCGCCTACCACGGCCTGCGGAACCGGGCGCTGGCGGAGGAGGTGGCCCAGGAGGTCTTCTTCCGGCTGTCCAGCCACCTGGGCTCCCTGGCCAGCCGGGAGCACCTGGTGCGCTGGCTGCGCCAGGTCACCTCGCGCCTCTGCATCGACGAGCTCCGCAGGTCCAAGCCCGGCCCCAGCCTGGAGGAGGTGGCGGAACCGGCCCACTGCCCCGAACCGGGGGATCCTCTGCTGTCCGAACACCTGCGCCGCCTGGTGGCCGCCCTGCCCCACCGGGCGCGGATGGCCGTGGTGCTGCGCTTCCAGGAGGACCTGGAGCCCGCGGAAATCGCCGAAGTCCTGAAAGAGTCCGTCCACACCGTCAAGAGCCGACTGCAGCGCGCCCTGGCGACCCTCCGTGGACAGTTCCAAAGGCTGGAAGGAAGTCGACCATGAACACGTTTGAGGACCACCTCCGCCACGCCCTGCGCCGGGAGGATCCCCCGGAGGGCTTCGAGGCCCGGGTCCTGGCCCGGGTCCAAAGGGCCCCCCGACGATCACCGGCCCGCCCCTGGCTCATGGCCGCCTCCCTCCTGGCCCTGCTCCTGCCCATGGGCTGGATGTACCACCGTCAGACCGAGCGACGCCGGGAGGCCGCCGAAGCCGAAAGGGCCCAGGCTGAACTCCTCCTGGCCCTCCAGATCACTTCCCAGAAACTCAACCTCGCCCTCCACCGTATCCAGAGCCCTTCGGAGACCCCATGAATCCCCAGCTCCTCAAGTCCCTCGCCCTCACCGGCCTCCTGGCCTGCCTCCCCGCCGTGGGCCAGAACGCCCGAATCCAGTTTCAGCACCTGGACAAACTGGCCGCCAAGGCCTCCGAGGTGGTGAACGTCACCCTGGACGGCAACACCCTTCGCATGGCCACCCAGCTCATGGGCAAGAACCCCGAGGCCAAGGAGGCCATACGAAACCTGCAGGGGGTCTACGTCAAGGCCTTCGAGTTCGACAAGGCCGGGGAGTACACCGCCGCGGATGTGGAGGCCATCCGCGCCCAGCTCCAGCCCCCGGCCTGGTCCCGCATCGTCCAGGTCCAGAGCAAGAAGGACGGCGATGTGGATGTCTACGTCCTGGGGGATGGCAAGGGGGGCAACCTGGGCCTCACCGTGGTGGCCGCCGAACCCAAGGAACTGGTGGTGGTGAACATCGTGGGCTCCATCGACCTGGACAAGCTCAGCTCCCTGGAAGGCCAGCTGGGCATCCCCAAACTCAATGTGCACAAGGGCAAGGCCACCAAGTCCCAGGGGGAGCGCCGTGATGAGGAATAAGCCGTTGCCCACCTGCAACCTGAAGGGGTCGGTGGCAGTCCGGCCTTGGGAGCCGCAGAAGCACACCCTGACAACCACGGGTTGTTCTTGGGCAGTTCCCAAGCTTCGTGGGGCCTTCCTGGCCCTGGCCCTCCTGGGCAGCGCCCAGGCCGGGGACCGGGAATTCAAGCGCATCGTGGACCGCCTGGAAAACACCTTCCAGAAGAAGCCCATGGGCACCGGCTTCCTGGGCTTCGTAGCCCGCTGCTTCACCCCCAAGGGCGTGCGCGGGCTGCGCATGGCCATCTTCGACGAGGTGGAGCAGGGCCACCGGCTGGAGCCCCGGGACTTCGACACCTTCGTCCGGGGCGTCATGGGAGAGGTCCAGCCCCTGGTGCATGTCCAGTCCCGCAAGCAGGGCGAGCAGACCTACGTCTACCTCCAGCCCCGAGACTGCGACTTCGAGCTCATGGTCATCAGCGTCGAAGCCCGGGAGGCCGTGGTGATGCGGATGAACCTGGATCCCAAGGAAGTGGAGAAGTGGATGGAAGATCCCGCCGGAATGGCTCACAAGAGAGGCTGCGTGCAAGTCAAATGATGCAAGATTTCGCATCTTGAAATACTTTTGACTTGACAAAATACATCAAAAAAGATCACCATTCTCGCGAATCCCTCACTTCATCCTCGGAGGCTCTCGTGAGAACCCACCTTGCCAAGTCAATACCCACCCTCTCCCCGGAGGAGCTACGCCCGGTGGTGGGCGGTGAAGAAGATCCCACCCTTCCGCCCCCACCGCCCCCTCCCTTCCCCGATCCCACGGATCCCATCGGTCTGCGCTCCAGCGGGAAGATCCTCAAGATCACCCCCAATGGTGTCTTCAGCTGAGCCCGGGCCTGGCCGCACCCAAGACCCAGGAAGGGATCGACCTTCCCCCCACAGGGCCCCCACAGGCCCTGCGGTCTTTTTCGGGTGAATCCCCGACTTGGGGATGGCCGCACTTTTGATTCCAAGGCGCCCCGTGCAGGATGACCTTCGCCCAGGGGTACAGGTTTCAGTTCACCGCGAAGGAAAATCGCGGTGGCCCCCGGGTCAAAGGTAGGAACCACGCCTCCCTGCAAGGCTTCCGCAGGGCCCGCCCGGGCCCTGCCCCCATCGCGCGGCGCCGCCGCGCGAACCTACCGCGTCAGCTTGCGGTACTTGATCCGATGGGGGTCGAAGGGCTTCAGCCCCAGGACCTCCTTGCGGTACTGTTCGTACTCCGTGTAGTTCCCATCGTAGAACTCCACCCGGCTGTCCCCTTCGAAGGCCAGGATGTGGGTGGCCAGGCGGTCCAGGAACCAGCGGTCGTGGCTCA
>CAZPUI010000344.1:0-5868 GCA_964589695.1 uncultured Solibacteraceae bacterium
AGGCACCTTCTGCTCAGGACCAGGTGGCCAGGTCTACCATCGCCACCTTCCAGGCCAGCAAGTCGACCTTGGCCAGCGGCGAAGTGGCCACCCTCAGCTGGCAGGTGGAGGGCGCCACGACCCTCTCCCTGGACGCGTTTGGGGATATGACTGGCAACACCTCCTGCCACATTGCACCCAAGGCCACCACCACCTATCGCTTGGTGGCGGGGAATGGCGCTGCGGAAACCACCGCCACGGTGACGGTTTCGGTCTCCGGGGCACCGCCGGTCTACCGCGCCGACCACCAGGAACTCTTCGAGGACCTCCGGAAGCTCTCCTCCCCCAAGAATGAGGGGCGAGGTCTGGGGACGCCCGGCAGTGCCCGGGCCCGGGCCATGCTCGTGGAGCGCATGACCAGGCTGGGACTCCTGCCTTTCGGCACCAGCTTCGAGCAGCCGTGGACGGACACGGGTCGGCAGCTGAGTGGTGTGAATGTGGTGGGACGGATCCCTGGGGCCACCCTCCCGGATCAGGTGGTGCTGGTCTGCGGACACTATGACCATGTCGGGATCACCAGTTCTGGGGTGGTGCCCGGCGCCGATGACAACGCCTCGGGCACGGCGGGGGTGCTGCAGGCTGCGGCCTATTTCAAGGCCCATCCACCAGCGCGCACGATGATCTTCGCCCTCTTTGATGGTGAGGAACGGGGACTCCTCGGGTCCAAGGCCATGACCAACAATCCCCCCGTACCCCTGACCCAGTTCCAGCTGGTGGTGAACCTGGACATGATCAGCCGGGCGGACTACGGCAAGCTCGGGGTCATTGGCACCACCAGCCACCAGGGTATTCGCCCCATCATTTCCCAGGCGGCGGCCGAGGGGGGGCTGCCCGTGGAATTCGGTTTCGAGAGCCTCCTGTCCCGCAGCGACCAGTATTACTTCCACACCAAGGGCATCCCCACCGTCTTCTTCTGCTGTGTGGATCACCCGGACTACCACACCCCCAGGGACACCTATGAGCGCATCTCGCCGGACTACTACCGGAAGGCCGTGGAAATTGCCCTGGGCACCCTGGTGCGGGTGGATGCCCTCGCTTCCATTCCTGCCGTGGCCCCTCGCCATCCCGAAAGCCAGGAGCCTGGTCCCCAGGGACCCTGGACGGGTCGTCCCGCCGGGTATCACCAGGGCGTGCCCCTGCCTGGGGATGTCAGGTAACAGACCCTTCCCACAAGACCCCCCCGGCGCTTGCCTGCAAGGGCTGGGCGGTCCCCTTGGAATTTCCTGGCCCCATGGGGTCTTCCAAGGGGGCCGGAGCGACGAAGCTAATTCACGATCACGGGCTCGCCCGGCGACTGGGCCAGGAGGCGTCCGGTGGCCTTTTCCAGCAGCACCATGCGACTGCGGCCTGCGGGCACCCACAACCTCAGGCGATGACGGCCACTCGTGAATTCGCGGACAAGGTCCTGGGATCCCTCATTGACCGCCAGGAGGAAGGCCACCCTGGGCGTCTCCAGGATCCGGGACAGGATGGGATCCCCCTCCGGTCGCACCGGCACACTGGCCTCCTTCAGCACCAGGCCCACCAGGTCCCTGAACCCCTCCTCCCGGGCGTATTCCAGGGGCAGGGGATGGTGCCATAGACGGCCGTCCATGCTGCGATTCAGGCTCGGGGTGGCGCTGCGGCGCAGTTTCTCCGTGATCTGGGACTCGAAGGTGAAGGTGCCCCAGGGGCTTGGTTCCCGAAGGGCCAGAGGGGCGGATGGAGACTGCAGGGATTCCAGCCTCCTGAGGGGGCGCCCATAGGGATCGCCCTCCAGGGCCCCCGTGAGGAGGACGTGGGTCCCAGCCTGGGCTGCAGCCTCCAGGGCCTCCGCCGCCCTGGGTTCCAGGCATTCGGGGGTGGGTACGAGCACCACCCGTGCGTCCTTCAGGGTCCGGGCTTCCAGGGCCAGGTCCGACACCAGGGAGGGCACGATGCCGAACCGCTCCGAGAGCATCCGCACGATGCGCTTCACACCTTCCTGGGCCAGGGGGCGGCCCATGAACTGCCGGCCCTGGGGGAGCACCAGCACCACGGGATCGGGCAGGAAATCGTCCAGGTGGGGGGCCGCTTCCCGGAAGAAGGCCGCCATGTCCCGCAGGGCCCCCAGTTCCTCCTTGGCGGTGCCATCGGGTCGAAAGAAACCAATCACCGCCTCGTTGTCGATGGGCATGAGCGGATTGATGTTCCAGGCCCACTGCACGGCGCCGCCCCCCCGGGCCATGAAGGAGAGGGCCAGCTTGCGCTCCAGGAGGCGGGAGGCCTCGGCGGGACTTCGCCAGGGTTGGCCGTCCTTGTCCTCGAGGCGCATCAGGCCCGTCTCCTGGGCCAGCATGGGCCGACCCATGACCTTGGCCGCCACCCCGTCCCAGAGCAGGTCGTCGTTCTGCCACCAGTTGTGGATGCAGGTGTAGTCCACGGACGAGGCCATGAGCTGGGGGGAAGGGCTGAGCCCCAGGCCCCCCTCGTCCTGGCCCACGGTCACCAGGGCTGGTCCGCCGACCTTTTGGATGACCTTCCGCAGACGCTCCGCCCAGGTGGCGAAGGCCTCCTGGGTGAAGATCCGGAAGTCCCTGACCTTCCGGGGGCGTTTGCCATCCTTCACCATGGCGTGTCCCAGCTCACCCAGGTGGGGCAGGCCCCACACATCGTCCGTGGCGTCCCGCCAGAGGTCCCGCAGGAGGAGGGTGTCGCCACTGAAACGGGTCTGGATCCAGGTATGCCATGCGTGCCTTTCGAAACCGTCCCCCATGGGGCGATGGCTCCACAGGGTTTCTGGGGTGGCCCAGGACGGCTCATTGATGAGGTCGTAGTGCACCCAGGGACAATGGCGGTACCGGGCGGCCACCCGGGTCACCAGGGCTTCCTGTCCCTCCAGGGCCCTGGGATCCAGGTAGGGATTCTCGCCGCCGAAGGTGGGGGGCAGGAAGGCAAAGAAGGTGAAGCATAGGAAGATGCCATGGCGGGCGGCCGTGGCCACATAGGCATCCAGGGCCCTCAAGACGCCTTCATCCATGGAAGCTGTGCCCGCCTGGATGCGGTTCCAGCCGCCCCAGAGACCGGTGCGCACGAAATTCACCCCCTGGGCCTTCATGGCCGCGAAATCCCGGTCCCAGCGGAGGGGATCGGGTTCCAGCAGGAACCGACGATGAACCCGGCTGTCCATGTAGGTGGTGCCCAGCACCGGGAGCACCCTGCTGCCCTGTCGAAGCCAGTCGGCGGAAGCGGTGAGGGCCGTACCCGAGGCCAGCAGGGTGGGATCCTTGACCCAGAACCCCACCTCCTGGGAGGGCATGCCGGGCTCCAGGAGCTCCACCCGGTGGAGACCGGGTGGCAGGGCCCGCTTCAGGGGCAGGGTGAAGTCCGCCAGGCCCAGGTGGGGGGGGCCGGAGAGTGGGACGTCCACGACGATGGGTTGACCCTTGCCCGAGTGCAGGCGCGCCTTCAGCGTGGGAAAGGGCTGGAGGCTGCCGGGTCGGTGGAGACGCACCCTGAACCGGGGCTGTTCTCCCGGTTCAAGGGAGGCATGGATGGGATGGAGGCTGAGCTCCCGTCCCCCCTGCAGGGCTCGGTCCACCAAGGCCCGCAGGGTTTCGGCATCCGTGGTCCCATCGTGGGTGGCGAACACCCAGCGCCCGCCACTGCCAAAACCTTGGAGGCGATGAACTTCCTGGAGTGGGCAGGCCCGGGGAAGACCTTGACCGTGGGCATGGACCAGGGGCTGAAGCTGCCCCTCCCGCTCCCCATCCCCCCCCTCATCCCAGGGGAGCTCCTTCCTGGTGGAGAACCGCACCGTGAGGGTCCAGGTGCGTCCCGGCAGGGGCAGGCTCCGGGTCCAGCCGCTGCCCGGTACGGGGGCGGGGGCCTCGAGGCCTGCGGTGGACAGGACCTCCGAGGGGCCGATGAGCAGACGCTGGGCAAAGGTGGACTGCCGAAGCCCTGGTACCCAGGCGCCTTGCACCTGTCGCACGGGTTGATGGAAGGGGGCCCCCCCCAGCACCACCAGCCCCTTGCCCCGGCGGAGGTGGGCCTGGATGGCCTCCCAGGCGTCCAGGGGAAAGGCGCTGCCATGGGGCAGGACCAGCACCTCGACCCCGGAGGTCAGCACGGCGCGAAGCCTTTCCGGCGAATCGCAGTCCACCTGGGTCCAGGGCTCCAGGGCCCGGCGGATCGTCTCAGGCGTCGTCGGACGCGCATCCACCACCGGGAACCCCGCGGCCTGGAATACGGCGACCCTGGGGCCCTGGGCCATCAGCAGGGACGAAGCGAGGAGGAGGGGAAGGGCAGGGCGCATGGGGATCCTGGGTGACTCTCCGATTCTCCAGCAAGGGCCTATGGGACCCAAGGGATCCCTTCCTGGCACCATGGCAGGGAGGTCCCCATGGAGGTGCTCCGTTCCAGGCTTGCCCCCTTGCCCCCCTTGGCGAGGGCCTTGCTCAGCCATGGGGCCGCATTGATCGTGGTGGGCGGGCTCGTGGGGTTGGGGGGCCTTTCCAGGGCCATTCCAGGCTGGGTTCCCGTGGCGTTGGAGGTTGCCCTCGCAGTCCTCCTGGCAGGTTGGCTGGGGCTTGGGTGGGGGTGGCGGTTCTTCCAGGTGCTGCTTCCCGGCGGGGTCCTCTGGCAGCTGGGGAATCCTCTGCCTTCGGGGTTCTATCTGGGAAGCCTGGTGCTCCTGGCCTTGATCTACGGGGGCGGGGTGCTCACCCGGGTGCCTCTGTACAACTCCAATGCCGTCGCCTGGCAGGCCTTGCTGGATCTGATGCCTCCCAAGACCCAGACCTTCGTGGACCTGGGTGCGGGGCTTGGGGGGGTGCTGGCCTTCCTGGCGCAGCGACGGCCGGAACTTCGGCTCCTGGGGGTGGAGGCCTCCCCCCTCGTGTGGCTCTGGGCCTGGTGGCGCACCCGTCCCCACCGGAGCCACTGCGCCGTGCACCTGGGCAGCCTTTGGAGCGTCGACCTGGCCCCCTTCGATCTGGTGTTCGCCTTCCTGTCCCCCGCCCCCATGCCCCGGCTCTGGGCCAAGGCCTGTGGGGAGATGCGGCCCGGGACCCTGTTGGTCAGCCACAGCTTCGAAATACCCGGCGTGGAACCCCTTCGTACCGTGCCCCTGCCCGGTCGGCCTGGCGCTTGCCTAAGGGTCTACGCCATCCCCGATTAAAGAGGCCTGGCCATCGGTCGAAAGGCAGAGGGGGAGGCCTCCTATGTTCTTCATCATCGGGCTCGTGATGGTCATAGGCTGCGTCATGGGCGGGTTCTTCTGGGAAGGGGGGAAGATGGAGGCCCTCACCCATGCCCTGCCCCCCGAGGCCACCATCATCATCGGCTCGGGCATCGGGGCCTTCCTCATGGGAAATCCCCCCACCGTCATCAAGGCGGTGGCGGCCAACATCATGAAGCCCTTGAAGGGTCCCAAATACACCAAGGCCGTGTACATGGAGGCCCTGATGATGCAGTACGAGGTCTACGTGAACATCAAGAAGGGCGGTCTCCTGGCCCTGGAGCAGGATGTCAACGATCCCCACAGCTCGTCGATTTTCAAGAAATACAACACCCTTCTCCATGACCACCACGCCCTGCACTTCTTCTGTGATTCCATGAAGCTGCTGATCAATGGCAGCGCCAAGATCGATGAGATCGACCAGGTGATGGACATGGACCTGGACGTCCACCACGCCGAGGGCGCTGCCCCGGGGGCCGCGGTGAACAACCTGGCGGACTCCATGCCTGCCTTCGGCATCGTGGCCTGTGTCATTGGCGTGGTGATCACCATGGGCTTCCTGGATCAGCCCCCCAATGTCATCGGTGGCAAGGTGGGGGCCGCCCTGGTGGGCACCTTCCTGGGCATCC